>CAZWGG010000369.1:0-5930 GCA_964633305.1 uncultured Bacteroidales bacterium | reverse complement strand
TTGCCGGATCATACCTGTTCCATGAAATTATTGACAAAGATGGTTTCCGTGTCGCCGGTAAAAAAGAAGTAGTTATTCCCGAACTAAAAGAAGCCGAGATATATTATTCCAGTCTCATCAACGAAAAACTTGAAGAAATAGAACCTATTCTTTCAAAAAATCCTTTGCTTGAAGAAGAACTTGACTATGACCTCGAACAGCTCGATAGCATGTACAATGAACTAAAGGGTGACTTGAGAGACAATATTGCTAACCAGGAAGTAATTGAGGCAATGATCCAAAATTACCGTCTTAGGTTGTCAATACTTGAGGATGTTTTGTCCTTGTTAAAACCAGAAGAAGATGAAAAAAATTCAAAGATTAATAGCTATGATCTATAAACAAATTGCTTTACTGCTACTAATAAATGTCATTGGCTATATCCCATTATACAGCCAACAATATTCCGACAGGATTGTCAAATCTTTTAGAATAAACAATTCTTCAACGATAGATATTTATAATAAATATGGAAAAATTCATATTGTTACCTGGGATAAAGACACGGCGAAGTTTGTTGTTAACCTGAAAATTAAAACATCGAGTGATTCTAAGCTTAAGAAATTGAAAAGCAATATTGATTTTGATTTTACGGGAACATCGTATTATGTGACAGCCAAAACTAAAATTGGAAAGTCAAGGGGAATATTCAGTGATATAAAAGATATAGCTGAATCACTAATGGCTGGTGATAACCATGTTACTATCGACTATGTTGTTATGATTCCCAAATATGTAAACCTAAAAATGGAAAATAAGTTTGGCGATGTATATATCGATGATTTCGATGGAAATGTCAGTCTTAGCCTTTCAAACGGGGAATTGAAAGCTAATAATTTAAATGGAAATACAGTAATACACCTGAACCAGGGCGATGGAGTTATAAATTCGGTTAAGGACGGAAGATTTACCGTATCTTATTCTGATCTTCATATAAAAAACTCAAATAAACTTACTATTGATTCACGATCATCAAAAATAAAAATAGATAAAATCGATTTTTTGAAGCTACAGTCACGAAGGGATAAATTTTATCTGCCAGAAATTGCCGACCTTTACGGGGAAAGCTATTTTTCTGAATTCACAATCCAAAGCTTTTCCAATGAGTTAAACTATAATTTTACCTATGGAGATATTTCCATAGATGCTATAGACAAAAATTTTTCATTTATTAATATCATATCGGAAAATACAGATATTAACCTGATATTCGACAGGGGGTCGGCTTATGAAATTGACATCTCACACCACGAAGATGTTATTCTGAATTATCCTCGGCAATTAGGCAAGCTTCAAAGCAAAGTTATTGATGAAGATAATAAGCAAGTATTAACATATGGAAATATTGGAACAGGAACACCAAGCTCAAAAGTAAAAATAAGTGCGCCGAAAAAATGTACAATTAATATCATACAGAAATGACGTATGCAACCTTATCTGAATTTTATTGTCATTAAGAAAAAACTATCAAATATGAAAATAAGAAATATATTATTAGCAGCATTAGTAATCTCAGTTTTCATTTCTTGTGAACCCTGGGATATGAATTGTAAAAGAGGAAATGGCGTAATAAAAACAGAAGAAAGAACAACTACCGAATTTTCAGGAATTGAAGTAAATGGAAGTTTTGTTGTCTATGTTGATTCAAGCAGTGAGACATCTGTGATGGTTGAAGCGGATGAAAATCTTTTAGACTATATCGCTACAAATGTAAGAGGCGATAAGCTGGTAATTGATACTTACCGCGATCGTTGTTTGCGTTCAGATAATATTACTGTGCACGTTACTTCTCCTGTAATTCATGATGTTATACTAAGAGGTTCGGGGGTTATTGATTGCGGAAACTTCAATACCCAGAAATTAGAGGTAAGCCTGCAAGGTTCGGGAGATATAAACCTGAATTATATAAATGCTGATGAATGTGAAATGGTAGTAGAGGGATCGGGTGATATTAACGGAACCCTTGATGCATACGATCTTGAGGTTGATATAGATGGTTCTGGGGAAGTAAGACTCGAAGGAAGTGCACACGATGCCGAGTTGGATGTCACGGGATCGGGAAGAATAAGGGCCAGTGATATGGACATTGATAATTGTTATGCAAGTATTACCGGATCAGGTGATATATATGTATTTGTATACGATTTACTCGATGTTATAATTTCCGGTAGTGGCAGATTATATTATGAAGGAAACCCAACAGAATTGAATACAGATATTTATGGCTCTGGAAAAGTGGTTAAAAGATAAAAAATAAGTTAATAACAGGAAAATATACCTTTAGATGATGAAAATATTTACTTTAATCATTTTCATAACAGTTACAATTAACAGTCTTGCACAGAACTACACAAGAGATGCTGGAATTAGGGCAGGAACTTTTTTTGGGTGTACATACAGACAATACATGGATGAAACAAAGGCTTTTGAAGGAATAATAAGTGTAGGATTTGCCAGGAGCGGATTACGTTTTACTGCACTTAAACAATACTTTAAGCCTGCCTTTTATGAAATTTCAGATAATTTATTTGTTTGTTATGGTTATGGAGCTCATGTGGGATTTAATTATTCAAACCGGTACAACATACTTTTCAAAACATACCGGTTAGATGAATGGCGGATGTCTCCATTATTTGGAATAGATGCCTATTTTGCACTGGAATACAATTTCAGGGAGTTCCCATTATCCTTAGGAATAGATTTTAAACCTTTTTTTGAGTTTTCTACCAGCAGGATATTTTACATATTTCTTGATGATACAGCTGTAAGTCTTAAATACAAATTTTAATTAACCTTTTAAATTTCGAAAAATGAAAAAAGTAGTTACAATACTGTCAACTATATTACTAATAACAATGAGTTACGGACAAGTTGAACAGGAGGAGTTTACAAAGAAACAAAAGAGTAATGATGAAATAGTGACATTGCTCGGAAAAAGTAATGCTATTGGAGGATTTGGAGGAGTATCAGTACTCTATTCCCAAATTGATGATAAAGATGCATTTGTATTTGGTGCACGTGGCGGTGTAATATTAGGACACGTGTTTGCAATGGGTTTTGGTGGTGCCGGATTTATAAACGATTACCATATTGATGAAGTTTATGGAAAAGTGAGCCTGGCAGGTGGATACGGGGGAATATTCTTCGAACCGATAATACTGCCCCGTTTTCCTGTTCATTTATCGATCCCCGTGCTCGTTGGAGCAGGAGGGGTAGCTTATACATCAATTGATGAAAGTCGTTGGGACAACGAACCTTATGTTGAAGATTCGGAGGCTTTCCTGGTAATTGAACCCGGGCTTGAACTTGAAATGAACATCACAAAGTTTTTCAGGTTCTCATTTGGTGGGTACTACCGTTACACCAGTGATATTGAACTATTGAATACTCCTAAAGATGTGCTGAATGGATTTTCAGCAGGAGTAAATTTTAAATTCGGTAAGTTTTGATGAAAATAGCCTATACCATGATATATACTTACTAGTGTTTTTAAGGCACTCAAGATGCAAATTCATAAGCACAAGCCGGGGGAAAGGAATAAATGCCTTATTTCCCGGCTTTTATTATAAACATAAGCTGAAAAGCATCTTTATTTACCGGCAGTTTAGATAGGTTTGCCGATTTCACATTTTATAGCATTTAATTCACGATTATATTTGAACCAACTTATTTTTATTCATCTTTTTTATAATAAAAAAATTGAAAACCAGGTATGAAACGTTTATTTGAAATTTTAGTATTACTTGTTGCATTTCTTCAAGTTAATGCACAAGAAAGGTATACGATTAATGGAATTGTATCCGATGAAAATGGAGAATCATTGATTGGGGTAAACGTTTACAATTCAGATAAGGATGCCGGAACTGTTACTAATGAATACGGATTTTATTCGTTAACCCTTCAGGAAGGCCCTCATGAAATAATCTATTCTTTTGTTGGTTACGATGTTCATAAGAAAAAAGTAATGCTGGAAAAGAATCTGAAATTAAATGTGAAACTTAATCCTGAAACAACTGAATTAGAAGAAGTAATAATAACAGCAAAACGTCCTGACGAAAATATTAGGGATATCGGTATGAGTAACGTGACAATACCTGCTAAAACTATTAAGAAAATCCCGGTTTTAATGGGCGAGACCGATGTAATTAAATCAATTCAGCTACTACCGGGTGTACAAACAAGTGTTGAAGGATCAAGCGGGTTTTACGTGAGAGGGGGAAATGCAGACCAGAACCTGGTACTATTGGATGAGGCCACTGTATATAACCCGGCCCACCTGTTTGGTTTCTTTTCTGTTTTTAATAACGATGCCATAAAAAATGTTGAACTCTTTAAAGGGGGCATACCGGCAGAATACGGGGGAAGGTTATCATCGGTTTTAGATGTAAGGATGAAAGAGGGAAATACCGAAAAAATACAAGGTGAAGGCGGTATCGGGCTAATTTCAAGCAGGCTTACAGTCGAAGGCCCGATTGTAAAAAATAAGCTTTCTTTTATTGTATCGGGCAGGCGGACTTATGCCGATCTTTTTCTTCCCTTTGCCACCGATACAATGGCAAAAAAAAGTAAAGTATTCTTTTACGACCTGAATGCAAAACTGAATTGGATACTGGGTGAAAATGACAGGATTTATATATCAGGGTATTTCGGACGCGATATCAATAAGTTCGGGGATTTCTTCCAAATGGATTATGGAAATGCTACCGGTACATTACGATGGAACCATATTTATAGTGGCAAGCTTTTCTCAAATTTAACTTTTATTTATAGCGATTTTAGTTATAACCTGGGTGTACCACAAGGGGCCATGGGGTTTAAATGGATATCACATACTATTGATTTTAGTTTAAAAAACGATTATACATATTATTCAAACCCGAAAAATACCATAAAATTCGGTATCCAATCCATATATCATACCCTAAAACCGGGTGTATCCGAGTCACTGGGTGAAAGTTTTATTCGTAACCTTAAATATCCGAACGCTTATGGAATTGAGAGTGCCATATTTGTGAGTAATGAACAAAAATTAGGAGAAAAAATGGGAATATCTTATGGCTTAAGGTATTCGTTATTTCAAAATATAGGGAAAGCTACCATCTACGAATACAATGCAGAATACGATGTGGCTGATACAACAAATTATAAAGCCGGCGAAATTTTTAATCAATATTCCGGACTTGAACCCCGGGTAGGTATCAGGTATTCACTTACAAACAGCAGTTCGGTTAAAGCCAGTTATAACCGCACTTTTCAATATTTACAGCTTGCGTCAAATTCTACAGCCACTTTTCCTCTTGATTTGTGGTTTATGAGCAGTCCAAATGTTAAACCCCAGAAAGCAGATCAGTTTGCCATAGGGTATTTCAGAAATTTCAGGAATAATACAATTGAAACTTCTATTGAAACCTACTACAAAAAATTTTATGATGTTATTGATTTTAAAGATCATGCTTTTCTTGTACCCAATAAATTCCTGGAAGGCGAACTAAGAATAGGTAAAGCTGAAGCTTATGGTGTTGAATTTATGGTGAAAAAGCAAACCGGAAAACTTACCGGATGGATCAGCTACACCCTTTCGAGAGTAGTGCGTGATGTACCTGAAATTAATGGTGGAAAGAGATACCCTGCCCCTTACGATAAACCACACAATATTTCAGTAGTTCTTACTTATGAATTAAATAAACGGTTCAATTTTTCAACAAATTGGGTTTATTCCTCGGCAATTCCCGTTACAGTGCCTAAGGGAGGATTTTATTACAATAACCTGTGGATACCTATTTATTCAGACAGGGGCGCTGTAAGAATTCCGGGAACCAGTTATCACCGTTTGGATGTATCGGCTACATACAATCTTAAAATATTCGGATTGGAGAGCAATTTAAACCTTT
>CAZWGG010000368.1:0-5945 GCA_964633305.1 uncultured Bacteroidales bacterium | reverse complement strand
CGTTCTAAACATATCTTCTTTAAATTTTCTTTCTTCACCTGTTTTAATCTTAACTTCTGAACAAGAGTAAAGTACCCCAAAGTTTTTCATTTCATCAATTATTGCCTGGTGCTTAACTTTAACAGGGCCAACCACATTTGACGGTGCTGAAATTCCAGCCTTGTTTATTGCCTCAATCCGGTAGTAATACTCTTTGTGGATTTCAGCAGATTTATCATGAAATAACGAGTAATATTGCACCGCTGCATCACTTACATTAAATGCAATGATTTCCCATAAACCATCTGGAGATATCGACCTTTGAATATTATATCCGGATGCGCCTACCGAACCTTGCCAATTGATATTATATACATTTTTTATATCAAGCAATACAGGAGGATTGGGTTTTGTGATCATAGGAAGTAATTTGCCCTGTATGGCAAATGATTTTTCCCTGTACATTTTCAAAAAATTAGTTTCGTCATAAGACTCTCCAGAAGGAAATCCAGGCCAGTGGTAAGCTTTATATAGCCCTAAACCAGCAGGTTCGGTATGCCAATAAAACCCCCCTTCTTTTCTATGATACCGGAGGCTCCATATTAAGGCTCCGGCAATTTCATTATTATCAATTATTTCATCGGTAACTTTTTCTAAAGCTGAAGTACTATTAAAACCAAACTCACCTATTACATAAGGCTTTCTTCCTTTAATTACTTCCAGGTTTTTTTCTATATTTTTCGATATCTCAAATGGATTTACTTCATAATGATGAGAAGATACAATATCAATAGAAGGTTCTAAAACAGCTTCTTCACGCAGAGGAACTTTATTTATAGCATAAAATCCATCCATAACAAGATGGTTTTTGTCAATACTTTTAATATACCGTGTTATTTCTGCTGTCCAATCATGCGGACAAGTCAGTTCATTACCTGTTTCCCAGCATAAAATTGCTTTATCATCTTTATATTTTACCCCCGTAATGGAGTTTACCCTATTAAGCGTATATTCAATTGTTTTCTTAAAATCACTAATCAACTGGGGATCATGCCAGAATTCATCTTCGGTTTTCTCCCGAAAATCAGCATATTGAGGACGTCCCCCCATCCACTTCCAATTATTTAGTAAAGGAAATATTATCCTAATTCCCATCTCATTGGCAACAGCAAGCATAAGGTCGTTTACCCTAAACGCTTCTTCATTGAATATCCCAGGGGCTTCAACATGCGTTGGCACATCAGCAGGATTTGAATTATTCTTTACAGGAATAGTATAAATTCGGATAACACGTCCCCCAAGTTGTTTTACTGTAACAATTGCATCCCTGATTTCAAACTCATCGGGCAACCCGTAAGGATGCATTTTTGTAAACTTCAACTCATCTTCAACATAATTCAGGTTTGGTATATTGTATGAAATAAACCTGAATTCTTTATCTCCTTCCATTAATTTATATCCGGAAACAGTAATGAAATGCTCAAACTCTTGTGAATTTATTGCTTTAAATGACATTATAATAAGAATTAATATGAATAATCTGTTGTTTATTTTCATTTCTGACTCTATTTTAATAAAATATCCACAATTTATAAACCACGATATCTTAAATTATCCTGTAAGAATTTTTAAAAAATGCACTCGAAAAATAAGGGTCAATGTTGTATATTTTTTACTATTTTCCTAGCATTTTTCTTTCATTTTATAGCATTTTTTTAACATTTCCAAGTCCTCTAGCTCTGAACAACTGTCATTTATATTTTGTTATTTTATAGTATATTTTCTATTTATTGATCATATCATTACCCAATGAATTGTGAGAAATCAGCCATACTTAGTGCCTGCCAGAAAACTCCTATTTTTTAAAGTCTTTGATAAGAAAACGTCAAAGACAAGGCTTTCGAAGCATTGAAAATGAGGAGTTTACTGATTGTAAATGACTATTTTCAAGGCAAGAATAACGTAGTATTTGGCGTTTTCTTGCAAAGACTACTTACAAATTTTGTCAACCCGGCTTAAACCATAGCAGCTTGTATTAATTTATCAATTTCGAATTTTTTCATTTTCAGAAAAGCATTGACCACTTGTCCTGATTTTGAAGGATCACTCATCAGGTCTTCAAGAATTACAGGTACAATTTGCCAGGAAATACCAAATTTATCTTTTAACCAACCACACTGGCTTTCCTCACCTTCATCCGTAAATTTGTTCCAATAATAATCAATTTCGTCTTGCGTTTTGCAATTTACAAACAATGAAATTGCTTCATTAAAGCCAAAAGAATGGGGCTTGGAACTGTCCATCGCCATAAATGCTTGTTTTCCAAGCCTGAAGTGAGCATGTTTTACATTTCCAACTACTTCATTCTCCTCTTCAGAGTATTTTAATATTCCTACAATTTCTGAATTTTTAAATACCGATGTGTAAAAATTAACGGCTTGTTCCGCTTTACCATTTTGATTGCCTGTAAACATTAAAACCGGTGTAAATTTCTGGCCGACATCCTCCAACTTATTAAATGAAAGTTGCCAGCTTACTCCGAATTTATCTTGTACCCATCCGTATTTTTTGCTCCAGGGATACTTATCCAGTGGCATTAATACGGAACCTCCATTTAAAAGTTTTTTCCATATTAAATCGACTTCTTCTTCGGTTTCGCATATTACATAAAATGAAATGGATGGATTTAATTTAAATTGTGATCCGCCGTTAAGGCACATAAATGTTTGCCCTGAAGACTCAAAGTTCACAACCATGTGATTTTCGCTTGTTATTCGCGAATTATCGAAAACAGAACAGTAAAATTCTGCAGCTTCTTTTGCATTTCCGTCATACCATAGACAGGGATGGATCAGATTTTTCATAATTTATTCTTTTTAATAGTTACACAGCCCTATATCTCTTGGGTGTTAGCTGCTTTTCTCATTACAGTTAATCATCCATTGTACGCCATATTTATCTTTACAACTTCCGTAGTAATCGCCCCAAAACATATCCTGTAATTCTTGTTCCACTTTTCCTCCTTGTGATAAGGCTTTAAATAATCTTCTTGTTTCTTCCCTTGTGTCGGGCTGGAGGTTAATGTAAACATTGTTCCCATAATTTACATCAAACCCCATCGATTTGGGGGCATCGGTTCCCATTAAAACATGCCCTCCCAGAATTGGTAATTCAACATGCATAACCAGGTTTTTGTCCGGATCGGACAAAGGGGGCATATCCTCTGATGGGGGAACCTCTTTGAACCGCATAATACCGTTGCCGTTAAATTCTGTTTTGAAAACAGATTTGTAAAAATTAAATGCTTCTTCTGTTTTATCAGAAAAATTAAGATACGTGCTCACTGTTGCCATAATTATAAAATTTAATTGTTTAAGAATTATTTTTCACATATATCTTTAAGCTTATTAAGTGAGTTGGGCCAGGTCTCATTGAAGAATGTTTTGAATTCCCCGGTTGTATCAACATCTATCGAAAGTAAAGTCTTTCCTTCCTGCTCAATGAACGTATAATTTTCTAAAGAACCAGCCCAGCTTTCAGCCTCCTTCCCGCTGGTTATTTCTTTCTCATCTTTAATAATTCCCTGGTGCTCGATGCTTATAAACTTATTTTGTATGTTTTCTTTTATTATGCTGAACATTCCGGATGTTTTACCATTTTCATCAGCTCCCAGGAAAACTATTTTTTCTCCTTTTTTCCATGAGCCGACAAAATGAGATGACGGATTAAACAAGGTTGTCCATTCATGGTATGTTTTCTCATCGATCATCGTTTTATATACCCTCTCGACAGGTGCGTTTATGCCAATCTCAAAATGCATTGGTTCTAACCTGTCCGATTTCTCCACGTACTTCTTAAAATTGTTCAAAATATTCTGCCATCCGGCTTCCTGCATCTCCAAAGAATTTTCTTGTTCGGCCTCAAATTTTTCAGATACAACAGTTTTCTCCCCTTCGTGGATAAACATTACCTGAACCTTTCTGCCATCATCAAGGGTGTATTCAATCCGGCCGAATGTATCTATTTTATCATACACACCCGAAAAATCAAAAGACATACTACCATCCCTGGCTGCCATCCGGAAAATAAATTTTCCACCAACCAGAAAATCATTTTCTGCTCTTGGTGTGTACCAATCACCTGTTGCATTGTTCCAATGAACAATATGTTGCGGATTTGTCCATAAATCCCACACTTTTTTAATATGGGCTTTAACAGTAGCATTTACTGTAATAACTGATTTTTCTGTTTTCGTTATCATATATTCATTTTTTATTGCTGAATGAGTTTTTATTATCAGGCACAAATTTATTTAGATTAATTATAAATAATAATACCTGAAAAAGACAAATAAAGGGTTTTTTGCGCCAGCATAACATCTGTGCTATGGAAGATAAAACAACACATAGTAATAAAAGTTGAGTTTTATAAATACATATAAAGGAGGGTTTGCCTAAACAATTTTATTTCAAATCGGTTCTATCAATAATCAAATAGAATCAATTGTATGATTATTAAAAATAAATAAGTAATAAATTGTTTTAATGGGGACAGTATGAAAATATTAGGATTAATAATCCCTTATGATTACAAGTTATTAAGCATAGCTGCTATTTTAGATGTTTTTGAGACAGTAAACAGGCTATATAGCAGTCAAAAAGAAAATAAACCGTTTCAGATAAGGATATTTCAGACACCTGAACAATTGGAAAAGAACGGGGGTTTGTTTAACGAATATAAGGTAGAGCCTTTAGAATCAAATCTGAAAATAGATGTAGTACTTATTCCTTCATTTACTACTGAAAATATCTCGGATACAATACATAAAAACAATAAATACATACCATGGCTTCAAAAACAATATCGTAACGGGGCAGAAATAGCAAGTTTCTGTACCGGTGCGTTTTTATTCGGAGCATCTGGACTGCTTAACGGGAAGACAGCGACTACACATATAGATGCCTGTAAGGGGTTTGCCGAATTTTTTCCCGAAATTATTTTACAACCTGAAAAAGTTGTTACTATAGACGGGAGGTTATACACAAGCGGGGGGTCTACTTCTACTTTTCATTTATCGAATATTTGCAACAGATAAGAATTGAGTCGGCTAAAAAATTACTTGAACAAACTAACCGACAGATCAATGAAATTACGTATAACTCAGGTTATAATGATCCAAAATCATTCAGAAAGACTTTTTACAAAATTGTGGGTATGACCCCTTTGGAATACCGTAAAAAATTCAATGTGAAACTCTATTAGTAATTATATTTTCATGGGGGAGAAGATACTTTTCAGAAATTAAAATTTTATCTTCCCAAAACTCATTTCAATTTATGGTTGACTTCGATATTTTGTCCTAAACATTTTCGGAACCTAACTTGCCCACAATATAAATTCCACAAACTTGTACTTTTTCTGCCTATCGATAGGGGGCTGTCTCAATACTCGGTGGCTTAAAACATAAAATACTGAACCACAGAGTATCACAAAGTAATTACACAGAGAAAAAGAATGTGATTATAACCTTTTGAGACACCCCCGTTAAAATTAAGATTATTTGGACAAAAAAGGACAAGCTGCTATTTTAACTGTGCTTTTAAAGCATTAGTTTATCTATTCCTTTATGCGTAGGAACAACCTTTTTAATTGATCCATCTGGATTAAATTCAAGTTTGTCGATACAAACCTCCCTGTGGTATCCGGCAGCCCGCCCCAATTCAATTCCGTTTGGGTATGAAAAGCGATGGTACACAAGGTACCATTCTTCTTTTCCGGGAATTTGAATTACGCAATTGTGACCTGTTGCATAAATACCTGCTTCTTCATCTTTAGCAATTACAATATTATTTTCAGGGATTTTCAATGGACCAATCGGAGAATCAGAGGTAGCATACCTTACGCGGTAATCAACACTTCGCGTATCATTCTCGGACCATAAGAAGTAATATTTGCCATTTCTGTAA
>CAZWGG010000367.1:0-5950 GCA_964633305.1 uncultured Bacteroidales bacterium | reverse complement strand
GCCAGGGAAATCCTGTCTTCAATTGGGGAAGCTCATTCAGCATTTAATACGGTTAATATTTTGAATAATAATGGAATTAATGCACTTTTTATTGATTTATGCGGGTTTAATGATTCTGAATACCTAACTATTGATGAGCGCATTCACAAAGAATTTAAAGGAATTGACTATTCAAAAATCCTTCCAATAGCCACAGGATATACAAAAGGAACCGAAGGCATAATGCGTGAGTTTGATCGTGGCTATAGTGAAGTTACTTTTAGTAAAATAGCGGTTGAAGTGAAAGCAGATGAAGCAGTAATTCATAAAGAATTCCATCTCTCATCAGCCGATCCTAATATTGTTGGCATTGATAAGTCCATCCCCGTGGGATATACGAATTTTAACGTAGCTGATCAGTTAGCAGATATTGGAATGGAAGCTATTCATCCGAAAGCTTCCAAACCACTTGAAATCAATGGGATTAATATTCGAATTAAAAACACGTTTGAACCAGATCACCCTGGTACACTTATAGCGAAGGATTATATTTGTAGTGAATCAAAGGTTGAGATAATTTCCGGAACTGATAAAGTTACTGCCATTGAGATACATGATCCTCTTATGGTAGGAGAAGTAGGATTTGACCTGGCAATGATGCAGATTTTGCAAAAATATCATATTAGTTATATCCTTAAAACTACAAACGCCAATAGTATTACTCAGGTTATTTGGGAATGTGATTTGAATGATAATTTGATTAAAGAACTAAAATCCAATTACTATGAAGTAACAGTAAAAAATGCTGCAATTGTTTCAGCATTAGGAACGAATATTGCAAAGCCAGGAATTTTGGCGAGAGCTACGGCCGCATTTTCAAAACACAACATAAATATTGATTGTGTATCTCAATCGCTTAAACAAGTCAATATGCAATTTGTAATTAGCCGGGAAGATTATAAAAAGGCAATTATAATCCTCAATGATGCACTTTGCGTCAATAATAAAAACATAGCTGATGCAAATTAATTAAAAAATGGAATTGAAGAAATTTATCTATATAGGGATGTTTTTAGTTATTGCTAATCATGGGATTTCGCAAAACAAATTTCAGCCAAAATTGTTTATGGGATTTTCTCTTGGATATAACTTCTCCCAAGTAAGTTTTAAACCAGGCGAAAATTTAATTTTTGCTCCAGGTTATATGGGAGGAATATTTATTACTTACATATCTGAACCAAATATTGGTGTCAAATTCGAAATTAATTATTCACAAAAAGGATGGGAAATTGATCCCGATTCAACAGAGTCGTATTCCAGGGGACTGAATTATATAGAATTCCCCTTTTCAACTCATGCAGAATTAGGTAAGTCCCATATGAAATTTCTTATTGATTTAGGCCCTTATGTCTCATATTTACAGTCTGAGAGTGAAAAAACCAATATCACTGATTCCAGTAGGGCTTATATTGGAGTTACATTAACACGAAAATTTGATTTTGGCATTAATGCTGGAATAGGTATTCAATACAACTTCAAATTTGGTTGTATTGGAATAGAAGGTAAATATTTAACCAGTTTAACAAACATATTTATTCCATCATCAGAGTTTTATTATTTTTCCTCAAAAAACCAGGTATTTTCCCTACAATTATTCTTTGCTATAAAAATTCGCTAAATTTAATTTTGAACAAGATTACCTTTACACTTTGCTATCATCTGGTTACACCATTTTAATTCGTCACCGGCTTTTTCCTGTTTGATAAGTATTTCACGATATTTCTCAAATATGGTTAAAGCTTCATCACGTTTATTCATTTTTATAAGAATAAGGCCCTTCTCCGGGTAAATATCCAAAATATCCTCCTTACCCATTTCTTCAGCTTTTGTAATATAACCAAGAGCTGACTGCAATGCTTCATTATTAGGCGACAACATACGATAAAGTTTGGCTTTAAGCAGATAATCTTCTTTTGTTGCCAAATCATATTCAGTTAGTCTATTCAACCTTTTTAATGAATTAAAAAAATCATTTGAATAATAATCCTGCCAGGCAGTATAACTAACTATCCCGGAAATTTTTTCCAGGTAATCTTTATCATCTAAAAACATGTTTCCAGGTTCACATTCATGCTTATAATGGTCTATGAAATTTTCAGCTATTCTTTTTGCAGTTTGGTCCATACTTTTATTGTAAACAACACCTAATTGGTGTAATATATCCTCATAAAAAATACTAACATTTTCATAACTGTGATCTAAAATTACGTGAGCAACTGCTTGTGCCAGTTTCTTCATTAATTCTTCTTCAGAAGAAGCATTAGCAATTAACTGTGTTGATATTAGAATTGACCCATTGTCAAATGCATAAAGCTTTTCTTCCTCAGAATTTAAAATTTTAACCATGAAATATTGGTCTTGTCCTTTGTTAAATTCAAGCGGATGGATTTTTTTTATAAGTCCCAGGAGATAATCTTCAATATACAAATCTTTGAAAATAAGATTATCTTGTTCAAGTTGAGCAATATAATCTAAGATCATTTTCTCTAATTCTTTCCTTTTTTTAATATCCCATCCATTTTTTTTAACATCGACATACCGGTAAAAAAACCAGATATTATCCCAGAAACTCAAATCATTATCGATGATTTTGATTTTGTTGGCTGGTAAAGAAAACTCGTGATTCTTAGAGGAGGTCATATAATGTGAAGATTTTATGTAATATATTGTATCACTATTACTAATTTTTGCGCCGGTTACAATAACCCTATCGCCTTTTGAAAGACCATAGCCCCCCTTTAGCAAAATACCCTTCAAATTTACTTGGGAAAATGAAGGATTCACGATTAGTGATATAAGTAGAATGAATACTATATTTCTTTTCATGTATTTAAGATTTTAATGATTTCTTTTAAAAATTACAAAAATGATGCCGAATCAAACGGATTTTAATTTAAAAAAGGTAGTTAGATTAAATTTCGTTTTTCTTTTAATAAAAAAAGGATAATAAGTATTTCAAAAAACCACAAAAGTTTAATGTTAACCATTTGAGTGGGCAACTTCAAAGCACGTTAATAAATATTATTGAACCCCGGGGGCTCAGTCATCAAAGCGGCTATAGCACATATTAAACAGAACATGAACCCTCACTTAAGCTGCAGAGTATTTGGAAACTAAACTATACTTCTTGTGTGCTCGCTACTGCAAAGTCCTTCGCCATTCTCCTGCATCATTCCTTCTTAACACGCTGGAGCAAAAAGCTTTAACACAAGCGTCGCAAGTTTCAAGAAAGGCTTCGTCCACTGTAAGTATTTACAGTATAAACGTCCAAAGCGGACATGAAGGAACATAAAATGTACTAAAATCTTTATTATATGATTAACTAATCCAATGTATCTTTACTTACCTGTTTATCTTTTAATTCAATCTCAATTCCTCCAACCCACTTGGCTACAAGATTATAAATTGCAGCTCCTATTAATCCTCCGATAAAGCCTATCACTCCATACATAATGGGAAAAACAATTACTGCAAAAATACCTAAACCGGCACCAAACATGCCTGCCTTTGAACCTACTAACGATCCTATCGATATGCTAATCAGACCAGCAAATATTCCTATTACTACACCAAGTATTGCAAAAGATATTCCATACACCTTTCCTACAGAGAGGACTTCTATTTTAGTTACTTCTTTCATTACATTAAGTTTATTGGTTATATTCTAATTTACTAAAAAAATAAATAACTAGCCATTTAATCCAAGCTCATCTGCAACTTTTCTCATACCATTAATTGTTTCCTGGATGATATAATCAAGCTCTAATCCCAACATTTTTGCACCTTTCTCAATTACTTTACGATTAGCTCCTGCAGCAAAATGTTTCATATTCCATTTTTTTTTCACCGATTTGACTTTTAAATCCATTAAACTCTTTGAAGGCCTGACGAGAACACAGGCAGTTATAAGACCGGTAAGTTCATCGGTAGCATAAAGCACTTTCTCCATTTTTTCAACAGGTTCAATAGTGGTGCAGATTGCCCACCCATGGCTCATTATTGAACGAATATGCCCATCGGGCCAGTTTTCTTCCTTAAGTATTTTTTCTGTCATTATACAATGCTGGTCAGGATATTTCTCATAATCAAGATCATGCAATAGACCAATAATGCCCCATTTTTCAATATCTTCATCAAAAATTTCGGCAAAATGTCTCATAACCGCTTCAACGGCAAAAGCATGTTTAATAAGGCTTTCGCTTTTGTTATATTTTTTCAGTAACTCAAATGCTGATTGACGGGTTGGCATTATATTCATAGGTAATTTATTTTAAATATGATGATAAATATACAATTTTTATTTTTTAGAGTATTTACAACCTAACTTTTTGTTAATGAATCATAATAGAACATAGCAAGATGCAATTGCAGGAAATAGTGCTATATATGAAAGTTAGGAGGAAGCTCATTGTTTACTGCTTGCTTATGTTAGAAAAGATAAAAAAACATAATCCTTGTTTACCTAATTTCAATTAATTGTTAATAATTGAAAAAAAATTACTGGTAGTAAACTAACAATTTATAAAATATTATTTAATGTTTGTCAAAATATTAAATTTTTCTGTTTAATTTCATACTATTGATTTACTGCATTTTAGGAATGAAATGAGAATACTGTATAACTGGTGTTAAAATGCTGATTTTAAGAGCATAATAAATTAATTTGCATTTAAATTACAATCAAGTTAACTTTAAAAGCTAAAGTCTTGAAACTTATTTATTAACATTGCGTATTAATCAATAGATACAATCATATTATTATGAAAAAAAAATTATTGCTTTTGTTCCTATTTATTTTAGGTATAGGAATATATTCGTTTGGACAAGATATTGATATTTCGGTTGAAATAAAACAATCGATTACTAATATGTCCAATTCAGACATAAAAATTACCCTTAATAATGGAACACCTGATTTTAATGTTTACCTGTTTGATCATGAAAACCCTATATGGAAAAAAGAAAAAGCTATAAAATCAATAAAAATTGAAAATTCCATGGAAGGCAGTTTTGAGAATATTCCTACAGGAAAATATTATATAGTTGTTGAAGATGCAGAAAAAAATGCAGCTATGAAACAAGTTTATATTCATTAAAAAAATATTCACCTGAAATTTCATTACAATGAAAAAAGTAACCCGATATATAATACCGACTATTTTATTTATACTCGTTCACTTTTGTGTTTTAGGAAATCCGGCAATAAGTGTAACCATAACAGTCGATTCAGTAACCTGTTACAATATGCAGGATGGGCAGGCCCATGCTACAGTTAGTTCAGGGACTGCACCTTATGATTATTATTTAATAAAAGACGACATTTTTTCGGATCCGATTGATACTATAGAAAATAGTATGTCAGCAAATGTTACATTCTCTAATCAAGATATTGGAAAATATTGGGTATTAGTTGTAGATAATGATGGTGATGCAGATTTGAGTAATAGTTTAAACATATATCAACCAGCTACTTTTGATGCAAACAATATTACAGTCACAAAGGCTTTAACATGTTACGAAGGCAATGATGCAATTTTAACTGCTAATCCAACCGGTGGAACTGAACCTTACAGCTATCAATGGTACTGGGATGATCCAAGCACTCCACCCACTATATATGCACCAGTTCCTGGTGGTACATCAAAGGACTTATCAAATGCTGAAAGAGGTAAATATTATTGTGAAATAGATGATAAGAATGGTTGCGGACCTCAAAATACTACAACTTTATCTTTTATTGAATTTGTGAACGATAGTGTGCCATTGCAGCTTAGTGTATCTGCAACAGCTTCTCCAACTTGTGACGGACTGGATAATGGCTCGGTTACCATATCGGGCACTGGAGGCTGGACCCCGTATAATTATTTCATTATTAATACTTCAACAGATACTACGGGCCCACAAGCCGGAA
>CAZWGG010000366.1:0-5968 GCA_964633305.1 uncultured Bacteroidales bacterium | reverse complement strand
TGAGCATGCAAAATGGCCTCAATTTGTCCATCAACACCAGGAACTGTATACCCAGATTTCTCGCTTCCATCGTTATTTATTGCTGAACCTCTTATAACAGCATGAATATTGTCATGATCATTTATAGCATCTTTAAGTTTTTTAAGAACAACAACCCCAACACCTTCACCCGCAACTGTACCATTTGCTTTACTATCAAAAGCCCGGCAGTGTCCATCTGGAGAATGAATCATTCCTTCTTCATACATGTATCCTGCCTTAGAAAAGGTTTTTACTGTTGATGCTCCAGCAACAGCTATTTTACATTCACCAAATAACAAACTGATACATGCCATATGAACTGCCACTAATGATGTTGCACATGTATTATTCAGAGCAATTGATGGGCCACGAAGATTCAATTTATATGATACTCTTGCTGACATGTAGCTTACTTCGTTAAGAAGATTTAACGAGTAATCATCAATAGATCTATTGTTGGCCATTAACGAATAAGCTTCCCAGTTTATATTGGCCTTTCCTCCTGCAAATAACCCAATTTTATTTTTTCCAATATCATTAATACATCCTGCATCTTCCAAGGCTTCCCAAACACATTCATGAAATAATCTTATTTGAGGATCCATTAATCGGGCTTCGTCAGGAAGATAGCCAAAAAAATTAGAATCAAAATATTCTTTTCCTTTTATGTACGCATTAGCTTTCACGTAATTCGGATTCTGAATTAAGTCTTCATCAATGCCAGCCTGGCGCAATTCATCATCAGAAAAAAAAGTAATTAATTCCTTCCCATTTCTTAGTTTTTTCCAAAAATCATTTAAATCTGTTGTCCCCGGAAAATGCCCAGACATACCAATTATAGCTATTTCTAATCCGGAATTCGTTCTATTCTTCATAATTTAATTAAAACTTGGTTAGAATTTAAGGATTGATTTATGATATATTATCAAATTGTTGTAATATGGACATTGTTTCATCCTGAGTTTGTATTGAATCTTCAACCTCTTGTTTTGTTTCGTTAAATTTTGTGTCTCCTTTTTCTATAAAATCAATAAACAACTGTATTGTTGACATTCTAAACATATCAGGAATAGATACATCAATCTCAAAATGCTTTTTAACAGCAGAGTTTAATTTTAAGATTAACAATGAATTTCCTCCTAATTCAAAAAAGTTAGTGTTTATTCCAATTTTTTCTTTATCTAAGTTTAAAATACGTGCCCATATTTCAGCTAACTCTTTTTCTTTTTGGTTTCTTGCATCAATATATTCTTTATTGATATTGACTTCCGGTTTCGGTAATGCCTTTCTATTGACTTTCCCATTTGTTGTAAGAGGGATATTGTCCATATGAACAAAATATGAAGGCACCATATATTCTGGTAATGAACTCAATAGATACTGACGGATCTGAGATAATTCTAATTCTCCTTCGCATACAATATATGCACAGAGATAATTATGATTTATACTATCTTTTTTAGAAATTACTACTGCTTCTTTGATTCTTTCATGCTGACGTAATTGGTTTTCTATCTCTCCAATTTCAATTCGAAATCCTCTTATTTTTACTTGGTTATCTATTCTACCCAAATATTCTAAATCTCCTTCAGGAAGCCACCGGGCTAAATCACCAGTCTTATAAATCCTTTCGGTCAGATAAAATGGATTATTAATGAAACTTTGAGCTGTCTTTTCCACATCATTTAAATAACCTCTAGCCAAACAATCTCCACCAATGTATAGTTCTCCTACCACTCCTTTTGGTGCGAGTAATCTATCTCTATTCAATAGATAAACATGTATGTTAGCAAGAGGAAGTCCGATAGAAATATTTCTTGAATCAATGGGGCTGTTAATCCGTTTTTCTATAGAAGTAACTGTAGTTTCAGTAGGCCCATATTCATTATAAAAATTATATTTATTTGCCCATTTTACGGTTAATTCAGAATTACATACATCTCCTCCAGATATAACCCGTTTTAAGGATTTATAGTTAATATCATCTATTAAGTTAAGAAAATGTGGGACTGCATGCAAATGTGTTACAGCCATTTTATCAATATATAATTCTATTTCATCTTTCTTAAGTATAGTATTCTTCCTAACCAATACTAGTGCAGAACCTGTTAGCAAAGCCAAAAATGTTTGTTCAACCGAAGCATCAAAACTTAAAGATGAAAACTGTAAGATTCTTTCACTACTTGTTATATTAAACTCCTGTTTTTGTGCGAAATATAAATTTAAGACTGATTTGTGTTGTACCAAAACACCTTTAGGTTGCCCTGTTGAACCAGAAGTGTAAATTATATATGCTAAATCTTTAGTGGTAATTTTTACAGGAGAAATTTTATTTTCAATTGTCTCTACATACTTTATATTTTCAAAAAATACAGTTTTATCATGGCTTACTGCAGAGAAACCTGTTTTTCCTAGAATGGCTTTTGAGGTAATTATACAATCAATTTGTGTATCTTTAAGAATCAACTCAATTCTTTTTATTGGGTAATCCATGTCAAGAGGCAGATAAGCAGCTCCTGATTTTAATATTGCAAGTAAACAAGCTATCATTTCTACTGATCGATCGCTTAAAATACCGACTATTGATTTTTTTGTTACTCCTTTTGCCTTTAAAACACGGGCTATTTGATTGGAATATTTATGTAAACAAGCATACGATATTGTTTGATCATGAAAGACTATGGCAATGCTGTCAGACTGCTTTTTTGCACGATCTTCAAACAACTGATTCAACGTCTTATCTTTGGGATAATTTATTTTAGTATCGTTAAATGCATATAATAATTCTTCCTTTTCTTCCTCGGTAAGTATATCTATTTCCCTGATCTTTTGATCTTGATTTTTAATTATTGACCGTATCATTCTGATGAAATAACCTATAAATCTTTCTATGGTTTCCTTTTTGAATAAGTTTGTACAATACTCAATTACAAAAAACAAATTATTTTCATACTCAACCGAATTTAAAGTAATATCAAATTTTGATATTGTACTATCCCCTTGGTAAATCTCACCAACATTATATTCGTGTAACAATCTGTTATATTCCTCTTGATTATGCAGAACAAACATTATGTCAAATAATGGATTTCTGCTTATATCTTTTTTAAGATTTAATTTGTCAACTAAATCTTCAAATTGATACTCCTGGTTGTCAAATGCTTCTAGTGTATTATCCTTTACTTCCTTTAAATATACCTTAAAAGTTCTTTCTGATTTGGGAAAATTTCTTATACATAGAGTATTGACAAACATTCCAATTACAGATTCCAAATCTGAATGTCTGCGGCCGGCAATAGGACTTCCAATTATAATATCTTCCTGATTACTAAGCTTTGATAAAAGTACTGACCATATTGCTAATAAAGTAATATATAAAGTAGAATCCGAAGCCTTTGATAATTCTTTTATTCCCAGTGTATCTTCTTCAGATAACAGGAAGCTTAACGTACTTCCTTCAAAGCTTTGTAATGGTAATCGTTGGTAATCTGTTGGAAGATTAAAAACACTTATATCTGAGAATTTACTTATCCAATACTCTTCCTGCTTTCGAAATTTCCCTTTTTTTAACTGATCATTTTGCCATACGGAGTACTCTTTGTAATGCGCTGATAATTTAGGTAATTCTTCATTATTGTATAATGATTTGAGTTCATTTGCTAAAATTCTTTGTGAGATACCATCTGTAATAATATGGTGCATATCGACTAGTAAAACCATATTCTCTGAACTCGTTTCAATAAATCCAACTCTTAATAGAGGGGCTTTACTCAAATTAAAGGGTCTTATAAAATTTCTTTTTATAGATTCTAGGTCTGAATCATTTAATTTGTAATATTCAAATTCAAGAGAGATATCTGAATTTATAAATTGCACAAGTTCTTCGTTTCTGAGCTCAAAAGTGGTTCGAAGAATTTCATGCCGTGTAAAAAGCTTATTAAAAGTAACCTCTATTTTTTCTTTTATAAATTCTTTTTCTAAAGGTATTACAATTGGCATATTATAAGCTGTAGTACTTATATCCATTTGTTGTAAAATGTATAGTCGTTTCTGAGCCGAAGACATTGGATAATATTCTCTTTTCTCAGCAGGCCTGACAGGGATATATTTTTCTTTACTATCAGAATGTTTAATATATTGAGAAAGACCTTTGATCGTTGGTGTTCTAAAAACTTCTACAAGCGGGATAAGAACCGCGAATTCTTTATGCACTTTTGTTACCATAAAAGTAGCCTTTAACGAATGGCCCCCCAGTTCAAAAAAGTTTGATTCTATACTAATTAACTCCTTCTTTATGTTAAGCGACTCCGACCATATTTCAACAAGTTTTTCTTCTAAAGAATTTCTTGGCCCTACAAAATTCTTTCCAACTTTAAATTCAGGTTCTGGAAGCATTTTCCTATCCAACTTGCCATTTGATGTTAATAGAAATTTCTCCATTTGGATAAAATATGATGGCAACATATAAGTTGGTAACTTATTTAATAGGTACTCTTTCAATTTGTCAATGTCAACATTGTCTTTGGATATATAATAAGCAACTAAATATTTTTCTTCTTCTTTTTCTTTTACAAGAACAACTGATTCTTCTATTTGAAGATATGAAGATAACAGACTTTCTATTTCTCCAAGTTCTATTCTTATTCCTCTTATTTTTAGTTGATTATCAAACCTGCCTAGAAATTCTATATTTCCATCACTTAGCCATCGTGCCAAATCACCGGTTTTGTATACATACTTATCTTCGTTACTTATATTTTTTAGATTTACAAACTTTTGTTTGGTGAGTTGTGGATTATTTAAATATCCCCGGGCGAGATTTACTCCTGAAATACACAACTCTCCGGTAATTCCGACAGGTTGAAGCCTATTATATTTATTAACAATATAAATTTTCGTGTTGTCAATAGGTTTTCCTATGGGAATAACAGTATCCTTATCGCTAATGCTACAATTATAATAGGTTACATCAACAGTAGCTTCTGTGGGACCATATAAATTTACAAGTTTTGTTCCATGTTGTTTTTGTATTGTTGAATTAAACAAACTAACCTGTACTGGTTTGAGCGCTTCTCCGCTACAAAATATTTTTCGCAGACTGCCAAGTTTGGATATTTCGTTAAAATCATTTACGTAATTTAAAAATGTGCCTAACATGGGTGGGACAAAATGCATAGTGGATATTTTTTTCTCTTCAATGGCTTTTACTAAAGCACCGGGATCTTTTTCATCACCGGGGTTAAGTAAGTGGAGGGATGCCCCTGTTATGGCCCACCAAAATAATTCCCATACCGATACATCAAAAGTTACAGGTGTTTTTTGTAAAATAACCTCATTACTATCGAGCTGATATATTTTTTCCATCCAATGGATGCGATTAACCACCGAACTATGTTCTATCAAAACCCCTTTAGGCTTTCCGGTTGAACCTGACGTGTAAATAATATAAATTGGAGACTTCGGATCGTTTATTGCACTTATTTTACATGTCTTTAAATTTTTAATTTCATCAGCTTTTAAAGGATAAACCAGAGATGCATCTTTTATTTTTCCTGAAAATTTTTTATGGGCAAGAATTAACACCGGTTTGCTGTCATCTATAATGTAGTTGATGCGCTCATCCGGATAGGACGGGTCAATAGGAAGATACGTTGCCCCTGCGGTAATAATGGCATAAATGCCTATCATCATTTCAAACGAACGTTCAGATATAATTCCAATAATTGAATTCTTCTCAACACCTTTTTTTTGTAATGAAAAGGCCAGTTTATTTACTGAATTATAAAATTCCTGGTATGTAAGTTTCTGGTTATTAAACGATATAGCTGTTTTTCCTGGATTTATTGACACCTGGTTTGCAAACAAATTTGTAACCGTAACTTCACCAGGAAATGAAGAGTTTGTATCGTTAAAATCGAATAAAATCTTTTTTCTTTCTTTTTCAGTT
>CAZWGG010000365.1:0-5985 GCA_964633305.1 uncultured Bacteroidales bacterium | reverse complement strand
ATTATCGTTAACAGCTGGAAAAATCTGACAGGGAAATTAAATAAAAACAATACAATCTACTATGGTAATGTCTATTTCCCGGTTACAAATCAGATTTATGACGGTAAGTTCAGCAAAATAAAACTGTTGAATAAAAACATTTGTCAGCAGGCAATTTTTTATCCAAGGACCGTATTTGATAAATATCATTTTAGTGAAGAATATCCAATTTCAGCTGACTTCCAATTAAACCTGCTTCTTGACAGCGATTCTCAATTTAAATTTAAATATGTTGATCTTAATGATGATAATAGAATTTTTAAAGAAAAAAATTTTATTACAGATGATTACATATTATATTCAAATATTATCAATGAATTTTTAGATGAAGAGATTGATGAACTGAAAACCCATTGGATACTTGAAAAGGAATACAGGTGTGTTCAAGTGAAAATGCAATTGTATAAAAGACCGGAAAGCAAAAATGTCCCGTTTTCTGCAGCTAAATAAAGGTTTCAGATTCTTCTCTGAGGTTTCATATCGTTTATTTTAGTTTATAAATTTTGTGACTTGAAACTAAGAATTTTCTAAAAACTATACTTAAATCGTAAAAAGCCCAAATAAAAATTTTGTCGCGTATCTGCAAGCTTTCCACTGAAAAGCTGAACATAGAATGAAAACTCAAGATTATCCATTAACGAATAACCTAATGAAGGGCCTATGTAATATCCTTTTAGCTTTGGATAATACATACCAGCTAATGTACCATTTAATAATGGCGTAATAGGGAAACTCCCTTGCATAAAAATATTATATTCCGTAAAAGATAAATTTTTAACACTTAAAGGGCCTGAATAAAATTCCAAAAAACTGGAAATATCAAACCCTTTTGGCATATCACGGTATAATCCTTCAAATTGAATATATAGTGAATTGCTAAATGAATAATCAAGTCCTAACGAAATAAAAAACAATCCTGAAGTGTCACTCATATTTTCATACGGATGAAAATAGCTCATTTCACCTCTAAAAGCAACATTACTTATATTACCTGACCATCCAACACCAATTGTAATATCTTCACTGTTCAATATTCCCCCAAGAAATTGAAAATCATACTTAAATTTGTTAAACCGGATCAATCCGGCTGCTGTAATATTATTCGAGCTATCAATTTTCATAGCGATTTCGGCCTCCGATGCCATACCTAAATAATATTGAAGCCTAATAGCGTCACTCCCTGGCCTTTCCGGATAATCAAAATCAAAAAATGAATAGGTATTAAAGATATCATTTGGATTCCATACAAATGTTTGTCCCCAATTAATTCGTTGCCGGCCAATTCTTGCCTCAAAATTCTTATAGGTATATTGTATCCAGGCCCTATCTACCATAGTATTTAAAATATATGATTTGCCTTCTGCCAGATTGTAAGCCATATCAACTCCTCCATTGTCATTTTCCAAGCTGTTTTTATATGCTGATCCCTCATCATTTTTAATTTGGTCACCATACATAAATCTATTACGTACTTGGATAGTTGCAGAAAAAGATTCATTAGGATACCAGTGAAAATTTAGCCTGTTATGCAATAAATAATCTGTGATCCAGTAGCTATCAAAACTATCAACCATCATTACCGATTGCATACTTGATATATATCCGCTTAATGACCATTTTTTCACCTTTTCATTTTCCTGTGCTGAACTATTCGCTATGAAAAATAAGAGCACAGCCATCATCTGAATTAACCTTAACTCTCTCATAATAAAAATTTTTATAATACGCTTCATCTTTTTATGTTTGTATTGCCCGGACAAAATACGTTTGAACATCTTCTACATACAAAAAGCCTTATTTCTATTAATGCAATAAGCAGTAATATCCAAAATATGAAAAAAAGTGTTGTCTTTTGAAATACCCAATATTGAGGTATTCCAATGAGTAAAAGCAATACAATTCCAACTAAAAAATAATCAATAAATGTATATCCTTTGCTTTTTTTGGACTTGAATATTCTTGTTAATTTCCCAGGGAAAATATGGCCGCAATTATCAAGCCTGCAGGGACATTTTAAACAATAGAAATAACATATAATAAATGAAGAAATAAACAATATAAAAAGATATAATACTGCAATATTCAGATTGTTCAATAAAATAGATATAAATCCTATTGTTAATGCTATACCAAAAAGGAAAAGACTAACAACACCATGTATTTTATCTTTTATTTCTTTACCTAATCCCATTTTATTAAATTATTTTATGGAACATCACTGAAATTCAAAAACAACATGATTATTAACCCTTTTTTTCATCGCTTATCACCATTCCGTCTTCAATGGTTATAACTCTTCTGGCTTTTTTAACCACACGGGCATCATGTGTAGAAAAGATGAAAGTGATGCTTTCTTCCCTGTTCAATTTTTCCATTATATCCAGTAAGTTCTCTGTTGTTTTTGAGTCGAGGTTTGCCGTAGGTTCATCGGCCAGAATGAATTTTGGTTTTGAAGCCAAGGCCCTTGCCACAGCAACACGTTGTTGTTGTCCTCCGGAAAGTTTTGCCGGACGACTGTCAATTCTGTCACCTAATCCTACGGCTTCAAGCAATTCTTTTGTTCTTTTAAATCTTTCGGTTTTTGACTTGCCCTGTAAATTCATAATAAACTCAACGTTTTCTTTTGCAGTTAACACAGGAATTAAATTATAAGCCTGAAAAACAAACCCTATATTGTATAACCTGAAATCAATTAACTGCGATGGTTTTAAATCGGTTATACTTGTTTGTCCTATTTTTATTTCTCCACTAGTAGGTTTATCAAGCCCTCCCAATAAATTTAAAAATGTGGTTTTGCCTGATCCTGAAGGACCAACTATTGCGGTAAATTCACCTTCGTCAAACGATAGATCAATACCTCTTACTGCATGCACTTTAACCTCAGAATCGTTATAAACCTTTTCTAAATTTTTTATTTCAATTACTTTCATGACTATATGTTTAAGAAGTTTTTTTCAATAAATTTATTTATACTGTATTAAACGTCTATCCTTAGAGCTTCTGCCGGTTTGAACTTCAATGCTTTAATAGCAGGATAGATCGAACCGATCATACCTGTTACGATTACCATAAATGTTATGTTTATAAATATTCCTATGTTCAACACCGGGTAAACCACAGAATCGTACCCCATGGATGCATAAGCTTTACTCCATGCAGATAAATCAATACCTGTATTAAAGGTTATGATAGTAAATATTACCCCGATAATAATTCCAAGAATTCCACCGGTTATTGCAAGGAATAGAGTTTCCATCACTATCATCATAAATACCCTTGTTTTATTCATGCCAATAGCCATTAGCATACCTAATTCTTTAATTCTTTCCAAAACAGCCATTAACATCGTGTTAATTATAGCAAATAACAAGGCCACCAATATTATTCCCATGAAAATAAACATGGAAATATCCATGGTTTCTTCAACAAGGCTAACCTCTGGCATGATTTCTCTCCAAGATTTCACATCATAGTTTTTGAACATTGATTTTAGTTCATTCACTTTGGTGTCAAGCAGGGAATTATTATCTAAAAGGATAGCTATTTCCTGCGCACGGTCTTCTTCAAGATTTATTATTTGTTTAATATCTGAATTCCTCACAAAAACATTCATTCCATCGTACATGCTGTTAGAAGTTTTATAAATTCCAACCACCCTGAACTGTGCCCTTGTAATTGTCCCGTTCATTTGTTGCAATGTAATTACAACTTTTGAGTGTAGCTTAACATTTAGCTTTTCAGCAAGTTCATTACCAATAAGAATTGGGTTTCTTTTTACGCCATCAAAATATTTGCCTTCAATAACTTTTTGATAAAGGTCGGTTACTTGTTTTTCTCTATCGGGATCAACTCCGATTATCCTCACTCCCGATCCTGTCTCAGCCGACATAATCATAGAATTTAATATTGTTCGGCTTGAGACTGCCGATACTCCTTCCAATTCCAATATAGAATCGCATTTTTCGTGTACATTAGGTATATTAAATTTAACATCAGGGTCCTTCACATAAGAAGGATGATGTATTTGAATATGAGAAGCCTCTGTTTTAATGGCTGTATTTATCCGCTGATCTACCATGCCTGCATAAAATGCCCATATAAACACACCAGCAAACACGCCAATAGCAATACCGATAAGCACAACTATGCTTCTTAATTTGTTGCGCCATATATTTCTCCAGGATACTGATAAAATCATAATTGTTAAAATTTAAATTTTACATTTCAACCTCTTAATGCCTTAACCAATTCCAGTTTTGCAATTTTAAAAACCGGGTATATTGCAATAAACATAGTAATAACCAGTACTGTTATTGCCTGATTAACAAACACTCTTGGCATCATACTAAAATACATTGCCGGTTCGAGCCCAAAAGTTTCATATGCTTCAGCAACCTTTTCCGGTAAGGGAATCGGATGATAAACAAAGTAAGCAATAAACGGAATGCTAAACAAAAATCCTGTAATTACACCTGAAAGCCCAATTAATATAGTTTCATAAAGCATGATTAATTCGAGTTTGAATTTCCGCATTCCAATTGCTACCATGATACCCGATTCACGCCTGCGCTCGGCAACCATCATTATTATTGTGCCAAAAATGCCAAACCCGATTACAATATATAGAATCGCTTTCATTATAACTCCTCCTGCCCTGTCTCCTTCAATCATTTGCTGAATCTCAGGTTGCATTTCATTCCATGTCATACCACTATAATTTTTACCAAGTTGTTCAACTAAATGATATTTTGCGCTTTCTACATGATGGTATTTATCAACCATTATAGCCAGGGATGTTACCATACCGGGAGCTGAAAAGAAATCTCTCGCTTTTTGGATATGTAAATAAGCAAAATCATTCAGTTGAGGTGATGGAAACTTTACAATTCCCCTCACAGGACATAGTGCTGCAGCACTTGCTCCGTGATATCCTTGGCTCAACAATATTAATGTATCACCTATCTTCACATTTAAATGCTCAGCCAAATTGGCAGCTAATAATAAGCCATCATCACCGGGGTTGTTTAAATATTTTCCCTCTATTACCCACTTTGATAGTCCTGTAAGCTGATTTTCTTTTTCGGGGTCAATACCTATAAGTACAGCACCTCTGGTATTTTCCCCGGTAGATAATAGGGAAAATGATTCTAAACGTGGCACATACAATGTAACTTCAGGTACAGACTTAAGAATACTGTACAGCGTATCATTCGGTTGGTATATATCGTTTATTGATTTACTATCCCAAAATTTCGGATGATGTATTTGTATGTAGCCTGAGTAGAATTTCACAACATTATCGATCATCTTTGAATAGGTACCTTCCTGCATAGATGACATAAATGTGGATAGAAGGACAGCAATAAAAACTGCAGCAACCGTAATTAAAGTCCTCTTCTTGTTGCGCCATATATTCCTCCATGCTATCACTAAATTGTTCATAACTAAATCTTTTTTATGGTTAATCTATCTTTTCATTTTTTATCAATTTATCATATTATTCATCTTACCCTTTTCATGTTCTGTTGAGAAAAAAAGCTATCATTAATAGGAATATTAAACTTAATTTCATCAAATAATACAACCGTTTTGTGCCCTTCTTTGTCGGCAGGAATTAACTCGAATCTTGTGGGAATGGTTCTTCCTCCAATGTTCTTTATATCATAGCCGATTTCTGTTTTTACTAAAAATTCATCTTCATCATAATATTCGGATTTAAGTTGCAGGTATTCCTTTTTTGAGATCCAGAGTAAAACTTTTCCCCAAACTACAGGTGCATTTTCTTTGGGTATAAGTTCAATTTTATAGCAATCTCTACCTGAGATCATCTCATTACCAACTATCTTATGTATATAATCTACAACTATTGAAGATTCATTTAATAAATCATCGTTTGTGAAATCAGACCCCATAAATCCTTGGGATAACATAGAAGGAGGCAGTTTA
>CAZWGG010000364.1:0-5991 GCA_964633305.1 uncultured Bacteroidales bacterium | reverse complement strand
AACGATGAGATACTTGTTTACGCCCAGAGCGAATTAAGGGGCAAAGCTTCGCCAGTCAAGCTGAAAAACGGCAGGCAGTTGTATTTCATAACCGTTTATGGTAACCAGGCTAATGACACGCTTGGGTTTGAATATGTAAATGCCGATAACAAAACGTTTAGCGTAAATGAAACACTGGAGTTTGATCCTGCTGTTGCTAAAGGCGGTATTGACCAACCTGTTGTACTTTCTTTAAAAGCAGATGAAAGCGTGGATGAATTTCCACTGGGAATAACATGCAGTGTTTATCCGAACCCGTTTACAGATGAATTTACCATACATATTACCCAGCCTGAAAATAAAAAAGTGGAAATAAACATCATGAATGTCACGGGTAATTGTATACAATCAATTGACAATATTGATACTAAAATTATAAATACAACAATAAATTTAGAAAAGTATAAAGCCGGTATTTATTTTGTCATGATCAAAATTGGCGGAAAAACATATTATAAAAAGATAATAAAACAATAACGTGTTTTAATAATCCTTCATTTGTTTCTGAAGGTATCTGTTGTAGAGGCTGTTTCAAAAGTGGAGTTTGCAGTACTAATATTTTCGAAAATGTAAGAGCAATTGTTAAAAATGTAAATAATATCTTCGAAATCATGACTTTGACGTAAATCATTTCCTCCTCTGTCTTTATGGGCTTCAAATTTAGCTGCTAAATAGTATCAGCGCGAAAAGTCGTGTATTTTTTAACTGGTTGTGCGAAAGCTTCAGGTGCAAGGCTTGCGATGGCCGAAAAATGGGAGTTTACCGGGCGTAAATGACCAGTTTTCGGACAAACATAACGCAGCAATTGGAGTTTTCGCACAGCCACTATTTAATGATTACCAAGTTGAATGGAGACTAGAAAAGATAAAATTAAATGAATTTTCAGGTAAATTATTTTCATTTGAGAGACTTGTTTTTATTCCGGAGTTAAAAAAAATAAATTATATATCTTTAATGGAATTAATATAGAAGATGGAATGTATAATATATATAGTACGAAAAATAACATTGGAATATATAAAAAGGTAATTTAATGAATTATTGGACAAAATATATTAATAAGAGAATCCTTTTTCTATAGCACAAGCGTCCGCATGTGCCTCTTAATTAGTCTTTGCAAGAAAACGCCAAATACTGCGTTATTCTTGCCTTGAAAATAGTCATTTACAATCAGTAAACTCCTCATTTTCAATGCTTCGAAAGCCTTGTCTTTGACGTTTTCTTATCAAAGACTTTAAAAAATCGGAGTTTTCTGGCAGGCAAATTAACAAAGAACCCTTTAACGCATAAGATGTTATACTGCTATATAGTCCTCCAATGATCCCGCAGATTTTTAATAACAGCAAACTTAAGCATCTTATTGTTTTTATAATCTTCAAATGATTTGTCCTAAATAAATTCAAGTATATTGTTAATGGCTTCGAGCATGTGAACAAGCCTTTCGTTGTCTCTCGGCTTTTCTCTCATAAATCAAGATTTTATCATAATTAGCGCTTTTTTCTGCAAACTTTTTTAGTTGGCCATTTTCAACTAAATCTATCTTTTTTCCTGTTAACTTTTGTAAATCATTAACTATATGGGCATATTTAAATTTTAAAACATCACAGCATAGGTAGTAAAATGGTCGATCAGGATGTCCTTGCCGGCATATCGTTTGACAAAAAGGTTAATCATGATGTCATTGCTGGCATATTGTTTAACAAAAAGGTTAATCAGGATGTCATTGCTGGCATATTGTTTGACAAAAAGGTTAATCAGGATGTCATTGCTGGCATATTGCTTGACAAAATGGTCACCCAGGATGTCCTTGCCGGCATATTGCTTGACAAAATGGTCACCCAGGATGTCCTTGCCGGCATATCGGTTGACAAAATGGTCAATCACGATGTCCTTGCTGACATATTGTTTGACAAAAAGGTTTATCGGTATGTCCCTGTTCGGTTCAAGCTTTTGCTTAAGTCAGATATATGTTGTCAAACTTATGGCTGTAGGGCACCTCTAAAAGTCTCAATTTATTCATTACATTCATGAGTTCGTTTTGCGCCTAGTGCTATGTTGTCCCTCAAATTTCAAATCCGATATGCTTTTTAAGAAATTCTCTAAATTCCTTTGCAGGAATAGCTTCATCAAGTAAATCAAGCAAGTATCTTAAATCATGACTTCGTTTGAATTGTATTGAGTTTTTCTCTAAAAGACATTTTATATACTTTTCTGTTTTTGTAGAACCTACGTGGTCATTTTTTGGGCAGACAACTCATTTGTACTGAAAGAATCCAGGTTTATAAATTCTAATAAAAGCAAACCTGAAATTATTTCAGTTATAAGGCACCTACCCTAAAGAGGCTTTGTATAGTGAAAAATTTAATATTTTTTCACAAACTAATTTTTCTTTGATATATATACCCAGGTGACTTATATTATACAGCCCAGGTGACTAATATCACCGTTTTTTTTACATAACTCGAGACCTTATTTCGTAATTTAATATCAATCATAATTTAAATTCTGTTTAATGAAAAAGTTTTTTACTGTTCTGGCAGCCTCATCAGTTTTTTTGTATTCATATGCTGATACTGCAGACCCTTCTGATCCGGAAACCTGGATAGTTACGGCCAATAATTACCAATATTCCATGACTATTACTACTGCCCTGGTCTTTGATACGGAAGAGTCAAGGGATGTAACCGACAAAATCGCTGCATTCGTAGGTAACGATTGCCGGGGCGTGGCACAACCCATAACCTATATTCCGCAATCTGACAGGTACCTGGCATATTTGCTGGTTTATAGCAATAATGTATCGGGCGATTCCATAACATTGTATATGTATGATAACAGTGCCGGCAAAATAACAGAAGTTGCTGAAAAGCCTGTGTTTTATTCAAACGCAACGTACGGTAATGCAGATGACCCTTATTTGTCCAGAACAACCTACGATATAACTTTTGTGATTGAAGCAAACGACAGCCCCGTAACCGGCGCACAGGTTTACCTCGATGGAAACGACACCAAAACCACTGATAGTAATGGTCAAGCAATTTTTTACGATGTTTTTCCTTCTGACAGTATATATTACAAGGTTATTGCCAGCGGGTATGAAAACTATGAAAACAGCTTATCGTTAATTGATACGTCTATAGTACGTACTGTAGATATGGCCCTGGAGTCGTATCATGTAATATTTGGCATTACCAATGGTGCTATTCCTGTACAAGATGCAGTTGTTACACTTTCAGGTTACGGCCTGAAAACAAGTGATGTGTTCGGAGAAGTAAGTTTTCCCAATGTTATCGTGCAGGATAGCCTTGAATATACTGTTTCGGATGAAGGCTTTTTTGGTTCTTCCGGCACAATAAGTGTTACAGATACTGCCGTGTACAAAAAGGTTACATTAAGCAAGCGTACCCACAACTTATCTTTTAAAATAACTGATGCTAATGGTGCTTTAAAAGACGTTAGTATTTCATGTATTATGAACAATGAAGACGAGGCAAACGAATTTATGGAAAATAATTTTCCAGTGAACTTTACCTCAACCGGGAATAGCGCATGGACTGTTGATTCTGTATCGCCTTTCCAGGGCAGGTATTGTTTAAAATCAGGGAAAATATTCGATAACCAGGTATCGAAACTTAACTTCGAAAAATATACACGGGAGGGTAAAATATCGTTTTACACAAAAGTGTCGTCCGAAGCAGGTAACGATTCGCTGATTTTCTATATTGATGGTAGCAGAATAACAGGATGGTCGGGCGATGTAAGCTGGAGATTGTTTTCTTCCGATGTTTCACGGGGTGACCATACTTTTAGGTGGATTTATAAAAAAGATGGTTCCAATTCTTATGGCGGAGATTGTGCCTGGATTGACTACGTGGAAACCCCATCGGCAGATTCGGTAGTAGTTACTTCAAACACTGATGATACAGGCGATGCCAGTTTTTATAACTTAAATCACAACAAAAAAATATACTATAGCATCTATTCTCCTGATTATGAGGAAAACAATGATTCTATAGAAGCTATTTGTGCAGATACGTCCATTAGTTTATCCTTGACTCCGGTTTATAAAATATATTTTACCGTCACCTCCGGCAATGAATCTGGTAATATTGAAGTGTCTGAAGCTACCATTCAATTGACTGGTATGGGAAGATATGACACAACAGATGCCTTTGGCGAAGCAGTTTTTAGCAGGGTTTCCATTAACGACAGCATCGAATATAAAGTCACTGCCGATGGCTATGACGATGTTACCGGCATACTGGCTGTTACGGATGGCGATATTACAGAGCAAGTAACACTTACGCTTAAACCGGAACTTCATGCATCAAACCTCATTACTCCTAATGGCGATAACAAAAACGACTACTGGGAAATCTACAATGTGGAAAGATATAAAGAATTCACGGTTGAGATATTTTCCTCAACAGGCGAAAAAATATACAGTACAACCGATTATGAAAATAATAAATGGGATGGTAAGGTTAACGGTAACAAAATACCCGACGGGGTATATTATTACATAATGACTAGTCCGGATAAAACCATTTTTTTCAAGGGAATACTAAACCTTATTCATTAAGCAAAATCAAGTAACATGAAAAAAATAAGCATATTATTTGTTTTAGGGATATTTGTTGGCAATAGCGGTCTTCAGGCTCAAATTAACAATGTGTATAACCTGTATTTTGAAGAGTTGTATATAATAAACCCGGCAGCTGCTGCCCAGCACGATTACATCAGTGCAGATTTTGACGTCAACCTTTCCAACGCAGGTTTTGAAGGTTCACCGAAAACATTCGGGCTATATATAAACGGGGCTTTCAGTGAAAAAGCAGGAGCCGGTCTCCGTTTAACAAATGATACCAGGGGGGCTTTTTCAGTTTACAATTTTACAGGCTCTTACGCCTACAAAATAAAATTAGGTCCGGATGATCATTTCATAAATATGGGACTGTCAATAGGACTATATTCGCAAAAGCTAAGTGTTGGTGAAATAGATGCCACCGACCTTGACGACCCTGTATTGGGGAAAACATATTACAGTAAAAAACATTTCATCAACGAAATAGGGGTCATGTATGTATGGAAAGACCTTCAGGCAGGAATATCTGCCCCATATATTGCACAGTTGTATAACCATTATATCGGATACACATCTTACCAATACAAAGTACCTTCCCTGGAAGGGTTTGAAATAACCCCGGTTGTATTATACCAATACCTGCCCGAAGGAAAAAGCCAGGCAGATGTCACACTTAAGCTAAAGTATAAACCTGTATGGACAGCAGTTACTTACAGAAGTAACAATAACATTCTTTTTGCCCTGGGGGCTTTATATAATAAGTATCGGTTATCTTATTCGTTTGAATTTAATAACAAGGAGCTTACAAATATTTCAAGTAGTACACACGAAATTATGGTATCTTATAATTTTAACTTAAACCTTACACACGGGCAGGCTTCATATAAAAAAGACAAGATGCCCTGGCAGGACGACAATTAAAAATGTTGACACGGGGAAAGCAGAAAATATGAGCAGAAGCATCGTTACATTATTTGTATCTATTACCGTTGCCCTTGTGACATTATGCCAGGCACAAACAAGGGAAAGCACAAACAAAGATGTCGTGTCTGATTTGCTCGAAAAAGGGGACAAGATGTACTCAAAAGGCAATTTCGCAAAAGCAATAGAATTATATCAGCAGGTTGCTGCGAAGCTAGAAAACGATCCACTAATTGACAAAAGAATAGGAGTTACCCTGTTTAAGCTCGAACGATATGCCGAAGCGGCTCCAATATTACAAAACCTTAGAGAAGAATCGGATACTATTGATATTTATGTGGATTATTTCCTTGCCCTTTCCTACCATAACCTCGGGAAATATGACGAAGCAATAAAAATGTACAATACCTGCCTCCGGTATATTAAAGATAAATCAATAGGTACAG
>CAZWGG010000363.1:0-6014 GCA_964633305.1 uncultured Bacteroidales bacterium | reverse complement strand
GCGTAAACAATGGTACTGCAATGCTTTTAGGCCCGGTGCTTGATCCTTTGCGTGCTTCGAGTATTCTTAAAAACATGCATACTTTACATATTAGGATGAAACAACACAGTAAAAATGCTTTATATCTCGCCGAAAAACTCAAAGAACTGGGATTAAAAGTAATATACCCGGGATTACCCGATCACCTTCAGTTTGATTTAATGAACAGGTTAATGAATCCTGGCTATGGTTATGGAGGTATGATGGCACTTGTTGTTGATTCAAGTATAACAGCCAGCCTGTTGATGAAAGAGATGCAACTTGCTCAGATTGGCTATTTGGCTGTTAGTTTAGGGTATTTTAAGACTTTATTCAGTTGTTCGGGGAAAAGCACTTCGTCTGAAATTCCCGAAGAAGTTCAGCGTAAAATTGGACTAACAGATGGATTAATAAGATTTTCAGTAGGGTTAGATCATGATATTGAAACAACTTTTTCACGGATGAAGAAGTGCCTTAAAGAGTTAAATATAATATGAACAAATAATTGGTAAGGTTGTTTAAAATAAAAAATAGGAGGAGTTAATTATGGCATTTACATTAGAAATTGGACAAAAAGCGCCGGATTTCAATTTACCGGCTACTGATAATAGACGATATAAGCTTGCTGATTTTGATCAATATACCTATCTGGTAATATTTTTTACTTGTAATCACTGCCCGTATGTGCTTGGCTCTGATGAAATAACACGCAAAACTGTAGAGAAATATGCTGATAAAAGTGTGAAATTCGTTGGTATTAATTCAAATAGTTCAAATACATACCAGGAAGATGATTTTGAGCATATGGTAAAAAGAATGCAGGAATATAATTTCCCCTGGGTTTATTTGCATGATGAATCGCAAGAGATTGCTTTGAAATACGGAGCTCTGCGTACACCACACTTTTATGTATTCGATGAAAACCGTCAATTAGTATACACGGGTAGAGGAGTTGATAGTCCGAGGGATGCATCAAGAATTGCGGTGAATGATTTAGATAGGGTACTTGGTGAACTTACGGATGGTAAGGAAATAAGCGTAAAAGTAACAAACCCGATTGGATGTAATGTTAAGTGGGAAGGAAAAGATGCCCACTGGATGCCTGTAGAGGCATGTGACTTAGTGTAGAAGATAAACCATCGACATACTACCATTTTTCAGGTTAAAGATTCAATCTGGCACTGGCAACAGGTGTATATTTACCCCTGGTAACCCCTGAAATATTTCATGAATTGAACTCTTTCATAGGAAGCAGGGTCTTTACTTTTTGACTGACCAAGCAAGCCTTTAAAATCGGTGATGGAAGAATATCCTTTTATTTTCATCCATTCACTTAACTCTTTAAGAATTGATAGAATTTGAGTGCTTCCGTTTTTATAAATAGTAGAGGCAATTTCTACGGCATTAGCTCCTGCAAGTATTTGTTTTATAAGAGCTTTCCCATCATGAATACCTGTGGAAGCAGCAAGATCACAAGTGACCCTTTCTGACATAATTGCAATCCACCGCAGAGATAAATATAGATCGGAAGGACGACTCAAAACTCCTCCTGAAGTAATATTAAGTGTATCAAGATCAAAATCAGGGTTATAAAACCTGTTAAATAAAACTAATCCTTTAATTCCTGTTTCAGATATTTGTTTGAGAAAAAAGCCCAAATTAGAAAAATAATAGCTGAGTTTAACAATAACAGGTATTTTGACCTGTTTGAGAACTTCTGAAATAATTTCAAAGTATATCTTTTCATTTTCTTCACCTGTCCTGTTAAAATCACTTGGTAAAATAAAGATATTTAGTTCAAGGGCATCAGCACCTGATGACTCAACTTGTTTTGGAAAATATGTCCATTGTGAAGCTGTAACACAATTTATGCTTGCAATAACAGGAATTGATATTTCTTTTTTAAGTTGAGATATGAGTTGAAGATATTTTGTTGTACTTTCATCAGGAGTATCAAAATAATCATAAAACTCAAGGGTCTCAGGGTAAATAAATCCTTCGGAACCCATACTACCGAATGACGCCTTCATTTCTTTAATTATTTCTTCTTCAAATAATGATTTAAGAACAACAGCAGCTGCACCATTATATTCAAGCTCCTTTATATTTTTTACCGAATCTGTTAGTCCTGAACTAGCAATAATAATTGGGTTTTTCAACTTTATGCCTGCAAAAGAAGTAGTTAGATCAATCATTGGTTATAAGGTTTAGTTTAACGCATTTAGTTATCTGAATCTTTCTCCAAAATTACGATTGTTTGAATTATAATACCAAATAATTAGATAAGAATGTTCATCCTTTTACATCAATTAATATTTTGGTAACTACCCCCGGATTTTCATCCCAGAATTTAAAAGCTTCGGGAACCTGGTCAAAGGGAAAAATTTTTGTAATTAGATTTAAATAAGGTTTTTCTTTGCGTTCAAACATTTGAATAACAGAGGGAAATACCCTGAGGGCATTGCGCGAACCATATATATTCAGCTCTTTACGAACAATTAATTGAGAATTGAAATGAACTTCTTCTTTCGAATATCCGATTGATATAATTCTGCCGGCAAAAGAAACAGCTTCGAGGGCCAGAACAAATGTTGCCGGATTGCCTGCTGCTTCTATTACAACATTTACGCCTTCATTTCTGGTTAACTTCATAATTCTGTTAAGTGCGTTCTCCTTTTTACTATTAATGATATAGGTAGCACCAAATTTTTTTGCAATTTCCAATTTTGTATCGTCAATATCCAGGGCAATCACAGTAGCGCCTTTTCGTACAGCGGAACATAAAGCGCCTATTCCTATAGTACCGCATCCAATGAGTAATGTTGTATCTGTTTCTTTTACTTCTCCCCGGTTTGCACCGTGATATCCGACACTCATGGGTTCCACCAAGACCAGTTCCTGGAGTGAAAGTTTTCCGTTAGAAAAAATTTTATCATAAGGAATTCTTATTTTCTTCGTAAGAGCTCCATCACGTTGCACACCGAGTGTCTGGTTAAACTCACAAGTATTAATGCGTCCGGCATGACATGCGGGACAAATACCGCAGTTGGTATAAGGAGATACGGTTGCTTTATCGCCTATTTTAAAAGAATCAGGTACCTGTTTTCCTTTGTCAATAATTATCCCGCTTATTTCATGGCCGGGAATCCGGGGCAATGTTACCAGGGGCATTAGCCCGCGATAGGCACTTAAATCGCTTCCGCATAATCCAATGTAATGTACTTCAAGCAGTATCTCATTTGAATCGAGTACCGGTTCTTCTTTTTCTATTTTTTGAATCGATTTTTTAGCTGTAATGGCAAATGCTTTCATTTATTTATTTTTTCTATAAAAAGAGACTGTATAGAAGAAACCATGTAAAATTATCAGTAATTATAAAAATCAATTCTAAAGACTATTTCATTGAGTTTATTTATAATTTAAGCTGATATGCCCGTAAAGCGTTTTCACCAAGAATTTTATTTTTATCTTCATCAGGATAAGTTTCGATGTAGTTTAATACTACATCCATAACCTGTTTATACAAACCGGCAACCCTGCACACGGGCCAGTCCGATCCAATCATCAAACGGTCCGGGCCGAAAGCGGAAAATATAATATCGAGATATGGAATTAAATCCTCTTGGTTCCAGCTTTTTACATCGGCCTCTGTCACCATCCCGGATAATTTGCAATATACATTTTTGAACCGGGCAAGTTTTTCAATATCTTCTTTCCAAGGAGATATTTTTTTGTCCCTTATTAAGGGCTTGGCAATATGGTCGAGAACAAAAATTTGTTCGGGAAATTGACTGACAAACTTTATAGTGTTAGGTAAATGTCGGGGAAAGATGAGAATATCGTATGTTAATCCGAATTTTTTAAGCTTTGCTATTCCATTTAAGAAATCTTTTCTAAGTATAAAATTATCATCCTGTTCATCGTGGATAACATGTCTAATCCCAACTAGTTTTGGGAGGCTGGAAAATTGAATTAGTTGTTCCTCCACCCTTGGAGAACATAAATCTACCCAACCTACTATTCCTTTGATGAAATTGTTCAGTTCTGCCAGATTGAGTGTCCATTTGGTTTCCTCTAGTGACTGACGTGCCTGCACTACTATTGATCCATCGAATCCGATGGAAAAAAGTTCAGTTTGCAATTGCTCAGGCAAATAATCTTTTTTAAGAATTTCCATTTCATCGGATATCCAGCCATATTCGGATGGATTGTAAATCCAGAAATGCTGGTGACTGTCAATTTTCATTTCTTCAAAGTTTTATTCAAGTTTGAAAATCCTTTCTATCAGTTGCCATTTTTCGTCAGCAGTTGCATCGGCAGATGAATCTTGAAATTTCGACATATGTTCTTCCCATTTGGATTGACGGGGCTTTTTTGCCAACTCGGCCATCGCTTTGTCATGGTCGAAGTCAGGTACAGTATCCATGATCATAAAAAGCCGATGTCCGGCCAGATAAATTTCTATGTCAAGTATCCCTACTTCACGAATACCCTGGGTAATTTCAGGCCAGGCCTGGCCTTTGGCATGCGCTTTCTTATAGGCGGCAATCAGGTCAGGGTCGTCACGTAATTCAAGCGTTTTACAGAAACGCCTAAATTCTGTATAGGAAGTTTTTTCATTGTATTCCATGGTTTATTTGTGTTTAAGTAACACTATTTGTTATTCGTAACTTATTTCTGGAGAGAACATAACATACGATAAAAGCTAATATAGCTATATTTGTTTGAACTAAAGATACAGATAAGGATAATCTTTACTGATTAAGCCTTTTTCTACCATTTCGGCATAGAATTTTCTCGGCACCTTGGCAAAAACAGATTTTACATTATCTTTTACACGTTCCGGATTCGAAGTATTAAGTGAAATGGCTGCAACACTCGGTGGGGTCATCCCAAAATTCACACAAGCTATAGATGGTAAAATATTGTACTTTTCACAAATGGCATAGAATGCTTCACGCCATTGAAATTTTAGGCTATCTGTTTCAGGTGTGATTAGTTTATAATCATAATAATCACTTCCTGTTAAAAAGCCTCCATGAAAAACTGCTGAATTAATAATGGTAATTCCTTTTTTGAATAGTTTTTCCATAAATGCAAGTAATTCAGGAGGATGGTTCATAATTGTCAGGCTATTGGCAAACATCACCCAGTCTAGTTCTATATTTTCAGCTACTTTATTTATCATCTTCCAATCTTTAGCACCGATACCAATAGCCTTTGTTTTACCTTGTTTTTTAAGTTCCGATAGAGCTCTGTAAGCTTCCAGAATATCAGTAAAAAGTTTTTCCTTTTCTTCCGTATTTTTGCCTTGATTTACATATTCGTCAGGATCGTGAACCGACAACAATTGAGGATTATATTTTTCTCTTAACAATTCATTACCCTGATTATAGCACGAAATAATACCATTATAACTTATTTTTTGAATTGCATCATGTTTTAGATCGAACCAGACCCCTTGTTCAAAAGTGGGTTCGGGTGTTTTCAGTTCAGTGCGGACCCACCCCAATTTATTACTGATAATGACATCCTCCGGGCTTATATTTAACTGGTGTAAACATTTTCCTAACGATTCGAGAGCTAAACCGGCCCCATATTTCCCGGCACTGTCGAAGACCGGAATCTGAACATTTTGAAAGCATTCATTAACTATATCGAATTTTGTTTTCTCGCTAAGAACTCGGTATAAGTTTCCAAGTGCACTCGTGCCAAAGATAATTGGCGGTAATTTAATTCCTGTTTTTCCTATGATTGAATATTCCATTTTACTTTTTTTGCTTGAAATAATTTATTATTATTTTAAATACAGGGGTTATTATTAATATTAAAGGTTAACCACAACTTTTTGACCTTTATAAGTTACCACTTTATCATATTTTTCAATGGCATTCATTCCGTCACCTTTATTTTGGGAAACTTTTACGATTCTGAATTTACGCTCATTGAGCATTCCGGGGAAGGAACCTTTTCTGTTATTGATGATCAAATTTTTT
>CAZWGG010000362.1:0-6016 GCA_964633305.1 uncultured Bacteroidales bacterium | reverse complement strand
CTAATTGTAAAAAATGGCCCTGTAATACAGTATATATTTACCATCGGGCGACCAGACAGGGTTCATGCAGGCGCCTGGTATGTCATTAATAATTTTGTAGTTGTTTCCATCGATATCGATAAGGGCCAGATTTGAATCCTCATTAATAAATGCTATTTGAGTTCCATCAGGCGACCAGCATGGAAAACTGATGCGATTTTTATGTTCAACCGTTTGCTGTTGTGATCCATCCGAAGACATTAAAATTAAATCGCTTCCGTAGTCGGCATGGGATGAAGTGAAAATTATTTCATCTCCTTTTGGTTTCCAAAAAGGATCGTAGTTATATTTATCGATATATGTAAGTTGGTCTTCGTGTTTTTGTTCAGTATTATATTTAAAAATCTGAGCAGAATTAATTGAGACATATTTGCTGTAAACCAAATTTTTAGAATCGGGAGACCAATCATACCAGGTTGCGCTGTTTTCGGTTGTTATGGATTCTGTTGTTCCGTCTGAGGTGACGATGCATAACCCGTTGTCCGAACTGCAGGCAATTTTTTGTCCGTCACTCGACCATACAGGCATCCACAAGCTATAATCATTATGGGTAAGCTGATGTTTACCGGCGCCATCGGAATTCACCAGAAACAGATTACCCGATTCTACAAATACGATTTTTTTACCATCGGGCGACCATGCCGGAGTCATCAGTACGGCATTTAACGAAGTTATTTTGAACCCATCGACATTCATTGTAAATGTTCCGCCTTCCGTGTTGAATAAGATTTTTTTGCTGTCGGGTGAAAATGAGTAGGAAGACTCTAATTTAAAGGGAGTATTGGTTATCCGTGTATTTGTATTGCTACTAATATTATAGATGTATAAATCATATAAACCTCCGTTTGAATCCGGGTAATTCGGAGGATTTTTCACCAGGTTATCCTCCTTTTCACAGGCAATTAAAACGATGGCTATTAACAGTGCAGCAATACTTTTACATTTCAGGGTTTTCATATTTCTTTTTTACAGGTTTTTATTAAGATGCAATTTGTTGGTAAAGGGTTGCCTGACACTAAAGAAATTTCTAAAAATTATAATTTACTATAGGAGGAAGGTGTTTTGAAAACTCGTACCAGACGGTTTGCAGATAGCAGGAATAATTAATAAAGGCTAGCGTTTTGAAAACGCCTTGTAGTTATAAAATACAGACAAAAGTCTGAATGGACATATTCGACTGAGGTGGAACCTCAGCCGAACGAGGTTAGAAAAATATCAAAATCATTGAACATGCCCTGTATTGCCAGCATCAAAAATGATTTCAGTTGTTTTTCCTGCTTTTATTTGAAATCCAACTTTAGGGAAAAAAGTAGTACTGGAACTTATCAAAATATAATTTCCCATATTTAATTCAAGTGTATATGTTCCATTGTTTAAGGGTGTTAACCAATCAGTAATGGCTATTTCAGGATTATCTGAAGGACAAACAAGTACTGTTAAATCCGCTGGATGATTAGCATAAGTAACTTTCAAACTACCAGTATATACTTCATCCTTCTCACAGCTTGATAATACTGCTAATAATACGATAATCATCAGACATGGGCTAATCATTTTTTTTAGTTCCATTTTTTTAGATTTTTAATTGTTATAAAACATATCAATATAATTTATTCACTTTTAAATCCTTTATCATAAGCATGATTCATATTTACAAAATTACCATTTTACGTGTGTAATTTAAATTTTGTAGTGAGCTTTATTTTATACCCTACGTGACAATTATGAAAAGTAGGTGGTTGCTGGCGATTTCCTATCAAGGTACGAAAAAACTGAAGTGGACTACTACGCTTCGTATACCACTAAAACCCCTTTTTGGCTATGCCGTGCCTGGCAACCATAAATGACTTTTATAATCTGATAAATCAGATACTTTATTTCTTTGTTAGCTTAACAACAGAATTTATGTTTTCTGATGTTAAATAAATCAAATACATGCCTGGTTGAAAATTCTCTGTTGAAATTTTTATTTTCGTTTGCGTTAAACTTTCTTTTTCATAAACCAATCTGCCGGTAATATTAAAAATTCGAATCATATCAATATCAAAATCACTGCTTATATCAATATATTCTGAACCTGGGTTAGGCAATGTAACTTTTTTATCATTTATTTTTTTGAATCCACAATCTTATATACTAATTCTCTAAATATAGGAAAGTTTGTTTTCCTTCTGTAAGCATATTTAGTCTTAAGTGAAATCACCATCTTCAATTCAGGAATTATCAATAAAGATTGTCCATAAGCTCCACTTGCATAATAAGCACCTTTAAAAATCCCATTATTATCTTTCCAAATCCACCACAAATATCCATAAGCAAGGTTCCAATCACGTTTAAAAGCAGGATTTATTTCTGAAGAAGAAGTAACAGTACTTGTTGTTAATTCAACCCAATCTACAGGAATAATCTGTTGACCATTCCAATTTCCTTTATTCATCATTAATAAGCCCAATCTAGCCATATCCCTTGTTGATAACCAGAAATGATAAGCCAGGTATTTTGATTTTGTTGAATCTCCACTTTTTTGTTGTTTTTCGAGTTTAAAATCCTGCATCTGTATTGGAATAGCAATATCTTGCTCGAAAGTTTCGTATATGTTTTTATTTGTGAGTTGTTCAAAAATTCCCCCCGCTGCATTAAAATCCCAATTATTATATAAAAAAAAACTTCCAGGTTCAACTGAACCCCTTTTAGGAGCATATTCTATATCATCTCCATCAATAGATCTTGGATGATATACCCCAGATCTTGCTGTTAATAAATCTCTAATTGTTGCCTGACGTTCAATAGGGAGTAATCCATTAATATCATCAACTCCCAAATCATTAAGCGTTTTATCAAGTTCAATTGTTCCATTTTTTACGTACTTACCATACATCATCGATAAAATACTTTGCCGACACGAAGCGATATAGCTTAATTCTTCAATATCTCCATAATCAAACAAGATTTTACCATCAACCGCTACTAAAAGTCCTGTAGTATTTGTGCTATCAATAGCAAACTGTATTGCTTTTTCAATTTTCCTGGAATCATACCCAAGAGATTCCATTGAATCACACTTTATCCAGGTTGAGTCAGGAAAATAGGTTAAAATATTCTGAGCTTGAATTTGGTTTTGAAATCCAAACTGTACAATTATTATTAAAACGAAAAATCTAATCATATCAAAATAGTATTTCATAGAATGTTATGGCTCTTTGTTATACATTACATCTAACGTTTTATGGTATGGTGTCGTGCGGGAGTTCGAAGCTACTTTCCTATCAGTTTACACCGACCTTTTTTACGAGCCACAAACGCTCGAAAACCTCTGAAACCCGCATGCACTATACCATGTGTTGGCGGTATGTGCTTTTGTTTTTAGTTATTTCTATGATATTTTGCCTTATCATTATAGTTTAAACACAAATTCACCCAATACTCAAAGTCTTTCTTGTCAGTAAAACCAAAAGGCTCAACATAACAATAGCCCTTATATTTTTTGCCTTTCATTATCATTGGCAAAAAACCGTTTCTTTCTTCAAGTTCTTCTGTCTGTACTGGGTCAAAACGGCACATCAGATTTTCTCCACTCACATTGACACACATTTTTCCATTAATCATAAATGCTAATCCGCCAAACATTTTCTTTTCTTCAACTTTAATCGAAGGAATACAACTTAAATATTCTCGTATTCTATGGGCAAGTTCTGTATTGTAAGCCATCCAAGTTATCTTCTCGTATTATTGGCAAAAGTCAATGTATCAAAATAAATTGTCAATGATTGCAATTTACCATTCTTGGCCATCCAAAGTTCGGCTACATTTCCATTCTGCTCGTGTCCGTTCGGAAATCTTAAATCATAATTTCCTATAACACAAGCCTTGTCACCCTGAATTATCATTTCCTTTATCCGCATTGCTGTAAAGACTTGTGAAAAACGTTTGATAACTTCGATGTAGGCTTGTTTTCCGATTAATGGTTCAGTTTTAGTCATATCACCGCCAATATAATAAAAATCGTCAGCGATGACACTTTCCCAATTTGCTTTTTCTGCGAATCCCTTATAGTAGGTTTCAAGCAATTCTTGTATTGAATTTTCCATCTTTTTGTTATTTTTGTTATTGCATTTTGCAAGTACAAAAATAATAATGATATTGCAAAATGCAAGTACTTTTAAAAAAATATTATGGAAAAATCAAGGTCAGATTGCCCTATAAGCTGTTCACTAGATGTTTTTGGTGACAAATGGTCGTTGTTGATAATCAGAGATGTGATGCTAAGAGGTAAGGTATCGTACAGTGAGTTTTTGGAATCTGAAGAAAAAATATCCACGAATATTCTTGCTAATCGTTTAAATATACTGGAAGCTGAAAATATTTTGAGGAAAGATGTGTCACCTGTCAACAAGTCCAAATTTATTTATAGTCTTACTCAAAAAGGAGCTGATTTGCTACCTATTGTTATTGAAATTATGGATTGGGGAGCAAAGTATAATGTAAATTGTCCACGCAAAGAATTGGGTCAAAAAATCCAGAAAAATAAAACTGCTGTCATAAAAAAATTAACCATAAAATTAAAAGAACAAGTCAAATAATAATTTCTATAGTCGAACTTTCTATGGTGCACTTAGCATTACCGCCAACATCCAAATATACTTACCTTTTTCTCTAAAAATACATACATTACACATATAGTTTTAGTTATTGATTTATTGAAAACTGTCTTTTAATTTTCGAACTCCATTCAGTGTTTATTTTATGTCTTGTATGACAAATACTTTTGTATTTATATCTGCCTGCATCGCCTTCGCGAAGCTTCGGCGGAGCAAGGCCTGCCGATTTTAGGCAGGTTATTGTGTTCATCTGGTTATTCAAATAATCAGCAATTTACAAAAATTAATAAAAGGGCAATTACAGGTAAGTTTTAATTTACAATGGATTATAATTAAGGACAGGAGTCATTTAAAGTTTTACACTAGTCGTAAAAATCATTTCATTAGGACTTATTTGAATTTTAGTAAAGTAATGTGAATTAAGGGTTAAAACTTATTAAAATATATAATTAGTAATCAGTATTTTGCAAACCTGCCTTAGTGATACTTAGTGACTTTGTGCCTTGGTGGCTATCTTCCTTTTGCCACCAAGACACTAAAACACAAAGATTCACAAAGATAAAGTCCATAATATTTGATTTCGACCTTTAATTCGCATTAGTAATTTATTTACTATAATTCCCCTGCTTTTTTAAGAGATAATTTAGAAAATATTGGTCCAATAATTTCATGTATCAAAACTGCGCCTATTACGATACCTATAATCATAGAAGCCGTTTCTTTATAAACAGGATCTTTTGTAAGTATAAGCGCCAACCCTATCACAATACCTCCTTGAGGAATTAGTCCTCCGGCAGTATATTTCTTTACTTTTGGATTTGTATTGTACATCATTGAACCTGCATAAATACCTGAGAATTTACCTATCATTCTTGCAACAATATATATAATTATCAGTAAATAACTGCCAGTTATAGAAGATAACTGTAGGTGTAACCCGGATAAAGCAAAGAATATCACAAAAATCAATTCATCCGTATAGCGTTCTATAAGTTTAAATATTTTATCGGATATAGGATTAAAATTTGAAACTACAGCTCCTAATGTTATTGCAGAAAGTAGTGGTTCGAACCCCAGATATTCTGAGATTCCATAGCTTAATAATATTAAGCCAAGGGTTAAGACAATTAATGAGCCTTCCCGTTGTTTTTTAAATAATTTTATTATGAAATTGAATAATAATCCCATAATTCCGCCTACAACAATAGCTCCGCCTATACCTTGACCTAATTCCAACAGTGTTTTACCAAAATTTAAATCTGTCTTTCCTAAAATAAATGCTGCAAATGCAGTAACTAACGTGTAAATAGTTATACCTACAATATCATCAAATACTGCTATTTCTAAAATGGTTGAACTTACTTCACCCCTGGCTTTGT
>CAZWGG010000361.1:0-6018 GCA_964633305.1 uncultured Bacteroidales bacterium | reverse complement strand
ATACATGAACATTTTCACTATTACAACATCCTCCTTCTATAAGGCCTATGTCACATTTTTTTGTAAACTTTTTTATATCATCAATGGGTGATTTATTGAATTCTACAAGCTCAATAAGTTCAAGAATCCTGTCGTCAATATCAAGTATTGACATGTGACATCCAAAGCATCCGGCCAATGATGTTGTGGCAACAATTGGTTTACTCATTTTTTATATTTTATGATTTTGTTATTGCTAAATTTTCAATATCACTTCCAATAGGATTTTTATCATATTTCCTCTCCCCTATTGGGATATTATATCCTTTTTCCTTAACCAGGATGGATCCAACCGGGCATGTATCCATGGCTTTTTGTGCAAGTTCATCGGTAAGTTTTTTACCTAGTTTGGAATCAACGCCCACTTCAACATGGTGACTTCGTCGACGATAAGCAAATATGCTCCTGCCTTTATCATCTTTAATAGCCCTTATACATCTTTTACATTGTATACATCTATTCTGGTCTTTAATGATCTTAGGATGTGATGCATCGACTTGTCGTACCGGAAATGAAAAAGGAAACCTGGGGGCCATCACCCTTAAACGGTATGCAAGTGCTTGTAGTTCGCAATTGCCGCTTTTTTCACATGACGGACATAGATGATTTCCTTCAACCAATATTAGTTCAACTATAGATTTTCGTAATTCATTGATGTCTGTTACGTCATTTTCAATTTGCATACCTTCGGATACTGGGGTGGTACAAGCTGTCATAAATTTTCCATTTACCCTTACTGTGCATATCCGGCATCCTCCTTTAGGCTTAACTCCCGGGTAATTACAAAGAGTAGGGATATAAACTCCATTTTCTTTTGCAGCTTCTACAAGGTATTGACCCCGGGTTGCCATACATTCCATCCCATCTATAGTAATTTTTACTATTTTGTTCATATTATTTAGCTTTAAATATTCGGAACTCTGTTTGTTACTTCACATGATTCTTTCACAGCGGCATTTAAGTCAAAACCACTATCAAATGATTTATCTTTTTGTACTTTTTCTTCGTATAGATGCCTGAAGTTCTTTATGCTTGACAATATGGGGTTTGCGGCCGTTTGTCCAAGTCCACACCGGCTTGCTCTCAATATCTTACCCCATTCAACCATATCATCAATATCTTGCATTACTCCCCGGGCATTTAAAATTTTACTTAATTTCTTCTTCAATATAGAAGGTACAATACGGCAGGTAGAACAACTTCCACATGACTCTTCAATAAAAAATTCGGTAAAATTCATTACAACGTCATTCAGCAAATCTCTATGTTTTCCAAAAATAATCAGCGACCCTCCAGTAGCAAGGTCTTCATAACCGAGTATGCGGTTAAATTCATCCAGAGATATAATCGCCCCTGAGGGCCCTCCAACCTGAACAGCCTGAACTTCAGGTTTATAAGCACCCACCATATCCAACATATCATTTATAGAAAATCCCCATTCAACTTCATATACACCGGGGTAACGGCAATCGCCTGAAATGCTGAGTAATTTTGTGCCGGTTGATTCTGATGTCCCAAATGATTTATACCATTCTCCTCCATTCAAAATAACCTTCACTGCAGAGCAAAGTGTTTCAACATTATTTACTACTGTTGGCATATCAAGGTAGCCTTTTTCAACCGGAAATGGAGGACGGTCACGCGGTTCACCTCTTTTTCCTTCTGCCGATTCAATTAAGGCCGATTCTTCACCACACACATAAGCGCCGGCACCAAACTGTACCCTGATATCAAAATCAAATCCTTTTTTCCCACCAATGTCTTTTCCTAAATAGTTTTTTTCTCTTGCTTTTTGAAGAATATTTTCAATGTACTGGCCTAAGTATTTATATTCATAGCGAAGATATAGTATGCCCTCGGTAGCACCCACTGCATATCCGGCAATAACCATACCTTCGAACAGAAGCCTAGGTAGTTCGGTTAAGATCACCCTGTCTTTGAATGTGCCCGGCTCTCCTTCGTCTGCATTACAAAATATGAATTTTCTTTCTCCTGAAGCATTTCTGCAAAACTCCCATTTTAAACCTGTAGGAAAACCAGCTCCTCCCCTTCCTCTTATATTCGATTTCTTAATTTCTTCAATTACTTCCTGGGGAGACATTTTTATCATTTTTTTAATAGCCTCACCGGGTTTGTAATCCGGATCGAGAATCGGTCCTATTTTCCTTATATTGTTGCTTACTACGGACCGGATTAATTCCGACGCGTTTTTACCATCTCCATAACTTGCAGAGAACATGTTTTCAACAGATTTTCCTTCTTTGATATCACGTATAATCTCTTTTACCCTGAAAGGAGTTAATCTTGTAAATATCAAGTTATTAATTATGGCTGCCGGTTCCTGGTCATTCATCCCAATGCAGGAAGTATCATATAATCCTACAAGGCCATCAGGAGTAACTTCGCCAAATTTTACTCCTAACTCTTTTTCAAAAGTTTTGGCTACTTCTGCTCTTCCCATCATATTTGCTACAACACTATTGTTAAGGTAAATGTTGTATTTACCTGTTGGTTTTACTGAAAAAAAATGATAAAAAGAAAGGGTCTGTTCTACATCCACCTCCGACATATTCAGTGTATCTGCAATTTGCGAAATGGCATCACTGGGAATGTACCCATATTCCGTTTGGATATCAATAAGGATATCCATTAACCTGGTTTTATCATTATTATATTTCTCAATACTTTTTTTATATGTATTTTTCATAAAATATAAAATTAAAATTTCAGAATTCTCATCCCTACAACTACTGGGGGTTACCACTAAATTTTTATTGACTTCGTTAAGTTTGACAGCCCTAATTTTCTTATTTGTAATTGCGCAACTAAGTGCTTAAGCAAACAAGTGAGAAATTATTTAATAAAAATTCTATGGTCATTTTTATAAAAAAACCTGCTTTGAAAATGAAATCTTAAAGTTTTTTATAAAAATGTTTGTTATTTATTTCACAACAATAATATAATTTTAAAAATTCTTATACAAATAAGAAATAAAATTTAGAATGATTTTAAGTTTGTTAAAAACAGCTAATTAATTATTTTTTAGTTGCTTATAACAAAAAATGATTGTGAAAAAAATAACAAAAAATTTTCTGCTAAGTTAAAAAAATGTTGGTATATAAAAAATTAACGGTCAAAAATCCACTTCATCTGCTCCATAATCATATTCATTGTAAAAACTGGTTAAAGTATCATAAATGTCCTCAAACGATACATAATGTTTTTTACAGCCTATCCTGGAGCAAACATGTACTTTTCCCCCTTTGTCAAGATTAAAATCAACAATTGGGGCTTCACAGATATCACATGATGTATCACTGGGCATTTCTTTTTTACAATGTGGGCACATCAGTTTTGCTATTTGTTTATCAACAAGTTCGACATTGCTTATTTTCTCATAACAACCATAGGTAGAACAAAGGTTGATTATTCCTTGTTGATCATCATTAACTTCAATATGAAGTTTAATACTAGGTTTGGAGTTGAGGTACTGTGTATAATCCATTAAAGATTTTCCACAATAGGAACATTTTACTTTCAGGGAGATGAGATTTTTTGTCATGGCAAATCCTCCTACTTTTGGTAAAATTTTGAAGGTAAGTTACAAAAAAAAAATGGAAAATGATATTATTTGAAAGTATAAAGTTCGTCAAGAAAAAATATTGCTGTCTTCTTGTTTATTCAAAGTCAAAAGACCGGAGCCAGAAGATGACTTTATCTTCTAACCCCGGCCTTCCGACTCCAGACCCCGGACTTATTTTTACTCTTTTACAATTTCAAGTAATTCCACTTCAAAAATTAATGTTGAGAATGGAGGTATATTAGGAGTTCCTCTTTCTCCATAAGCCAGATTTTCGGGAATAAACAGTTTCCATTTTGAACCTACGGGCATAAGCAATAAAGCCTCTGTCCATCCTCGAATAACTCTTTGAACCTGAAAAGTAGCCGGTTCACCACGGTCAATAGAGCTATCAAATTTAGTTCCATCAGTAAGAGTACCAATATAATGTACTTTTACTTTATCAGATGCCTGAGGCCTTGGCCCATTTCCCTCTTTCAATATTTCATATTGCAGCCCACTTGATAAAGTTATCACACCTTCTTTCTTTTTATTTTCTTCAAGGAATTTCTTACTTTTTTCAATCTGATCACCATATTCGGCCTGCATTTTTGCTTTATGCAATTCTGTAAAATGAGCATTAAGATAGGTTTGTGAAACATAACTTTCAGGAGCCAATGAGTCATTGTCCATAATTTGTTGAATTCCTTTTAATAGCGCTTCATAATTCATTTTTTCTAACCCCGCCCTTTGAACAGAACGTGCCCATTCAAGTCCAAGAAAATAACTTACACTGTCAATTTTAGTATTTATTTTTACATTTGAATAATCTTCTTTCAATACGGTTTGGCATTGAGTAAAAAATATGCTTAGTAAAAACGTTACAGGATAAATTAATTTGCTACTTTTCATAATATTATTTTTTAACAGTTTAAATTTAAATTGCGAATATATGGTTTTTATTTTATCTCTATTAAAAAAAAATAAAAATCATATACATTTATAATGTTTTGAGTTTTAATTTTGTTTCTCGAGTCTAACAACTTAAGTATGATTTCACAAAGAGCGTTTATATCAACTATTCTAACAGTAACCTTGTATATCTTTATACATAGTACAAGCTCATTTGGGCAACTTTCCAATAAAGTAAATTTAGAAACCGAAGGAAAAAAATATTTTCAGCTTCATGATTTCAAAAGTGCTTTAAAGGTTTATAAAGAACTGGAGAGTTTATTTCCCCAGGAACCCAGGTATCAATATTTCATTGGAAGATGCCTGCTTGAGCTTGATGAAGACTTCAGTTACGCTGTTAAAAGTCTCAAATTTTCAGCAGTAAAAGGAGATAATAACAATGCCTGGTTTTATCTCGGTAAAGCGTACCATTTAAAAAATGAATTTGATGAAGCCGTTCAAGCATACAAGAGGTTTATTCATACTTCAAAAAGACCGGTGATTAGAAAACTTAAAGGAAAAGAATACTTGGCAAAAGCGGAGAAAAAAATTATGTTAAAGAATAATACAATTTCAACCAATGAAATAAAAAAAGAAAAAAATTTTTATGACAAGAACTCCCCACCAACTATTAAGAAAACGGATTATGAAATAACTGAAGAAAAGAAAGAAGTACTTGAACCCAATGAAATAACTATTCACCCCGAAAAAAATGAAAGTAATAATCTTGCCCACAGTGATAAAAACAATGAAACATTAAGTACTGCTCTTGATTTGCAATTAAAAGCTGATTCACTTAAAAGACTTGCCAAAACAAAGCGGTCTGAGCTAAGACAAACTGCTGCTATTGAAGATAGAAACAAATTAAAAACTGAAATTTCAGCACTTGAAAAAGAATCGCTAGGTTTACAGCACGAAGCAGATAAAAATTTTATGCTTGCTGAAAGTAATACTGATAACGATATTAAAAGTGATACATTGCCGGAATTTTCTGCAATTGAATTGAAAGAGATAATAAACGGGATAAAAGTATACCAGTACAAAGAAAATTTTAATACCCAACATAGTGAAGAAAATAAAAATAGTTCGCTTGACAAGCCTGAAAATAAAACTGCTAATCCAGGAATAAGTTCAAACACAGATGGGTTTATAATCAATGAGAAGCCTGTATATAATGTAAATAACCCAATACCTGCAAGAAATCCCTTATCTGATAATTTAACATATTTTATTCAGTTGGGAGTATATAGTAAACAATTACCTGATTCAACTTTTGGCGGGCTTTATCCGGTATGTTTCGATGCCATCAAATCAAAAGGGCTTTTTAAATACTATGTTGGAAGATTTAATACCTATACTTCTGCAGAAATTGCTTTACAGCAGGTAAAGACGTATGGATTTCCCGATTCATTTATCATAGTTTTTTATAAAGGAAAACAAATTAACATAAAAAAAGCCAAATGAACAGA
>CAZWGG010000360.1:0-6019 GCA_964633305.1 uncultured Bacteroidales bacterium | reverse complement strand
CCTTTGTTCATTGTATTTAATTTAATATTTCTGATTGTTTTTTAATTTAAGGCACTATTCCTGCCATGTCTCCAATTATATTTACTAATTCCGATCCTGTAGGAATAACTATTTTAGCATTATTTCCCAACGATGCTTCTAATGCTTCGAGTTTTCGTAACATCTGGGCATTTCCTACAAAATATTTATCGGCGGCTTCATTAACTAACTTAATAGCTTCAGCTTCTCCTTCTGCGTGTAAAATCTTAGCACGTTTATAGCCTTCTGCTTCTTTTATTTTTGCACGTTTCACCCCATCGGCAACAGTTTCGGCTGCGGTAGCGGAATCAATGGCTGCTATTTTCTCATTTTCGGCTTTTACCACTTTATTCATGGTTTCTTGCACATCTTTTGGCGGGTCAATTTCTTTCAACTCAGTGCGCACAATATCAATTCCCCAGCTTTTGGTTTCATCATGTAATGTTGTATAAAGAGCATCATTAATTTTACCGCGTTCACTGTTGGCCGATTTAAGCGTAAGAGTACCGATAATATTACGCAGTGTGGTACGCGCAAGATTTACGATCTGCCATGTGTAATTGTTAACATTGTAGATCGACTCCTTAACGCTTTCCTCATTAGCTTTCACCCTAAAGTAAACCTGGGCGTCGACACTTGCATTCAGATTATCGTTTGTGATTATTTCCTGAGGCTCTGCATCTACCATCTGCTCGGTTACATTAACCAAATAGAGTCTATCGATGATCGGAATAATCCAGTGAAATCCAGAATTAGCAAAATTATAGTATTTTCCAAGTCGTTCAATAAGCCCACGGTGTGTTGGTCTTACAATCCTAATTCCTATAAGGAATATTAGTATTACTGGTATAATTAAATAATAATAGTTCATAATAATTTTATTATATGATTATTTGTTATAATCTCTCGACAATATTGCTCATTTCTTCTTTGCTTTTTCGTAGTTTATATGCAACCATGGTAAGCATACTTCTTTCATTATTGTTAGTAATAGATAAATCGCTATCCGTAAGTGAGGGATATTTATTTTTAAGCTTTGACTTTAGTTCATTAAAGCTTTCTGTATTTGCTAATACTATCATGACTTTAAGAAATTAAGTAAATAATTGATTTTCCCCATTAATGAGAAACCTTTACTTTCTTTTTTTCTTTCAATAACGTTTGTTTTTCGACAACAGGTCTTGTATTTGGTCTGTGGTTATATTTCTCAGTATCAGAACTCATTTTATTATAATGTATTTGTATTGTTGATTTATTATTAGGTTTAAAAATAAGCCTGACAAGGCAAGCAGCAAATTTACAGCTCCTGAAGAATTAAATCCCCAGAATATTATTCCCCAAATTACAAGTAGCAATCCGGCTATGACATAAAGTGAATTTTTCATGATTTTAATTTTTAAATAATTTTTATACGCTTTATGAGAGTAAATATCAATTATTTGTCTTTCACAAAGAAATCTGCTATTGCACTACCAAGTTCATCTAGGTCTTTTTTAAATTCAACTTGTTTTTTTCTCCAATCATCAATCTGTTTATTTTTGTAATTGATAACTTTGGTTTTTAGTGCCTTGTTTTTTTGTTCCAATTGTACTAATTTCTTCTCGTACTCAGCTTTTTCTGTTTTCTTCTCCTCAGCAATTTTAATTTTTAAATCAGCAATGCTTCTTTCGTATGTATTAATCCTGTTTTCGGATTCTTCAATAAATTTTTGATATGCTGTAGTAGTGTCTTGCAGTACATTAACCGAATCACTTTGCGTGCCCGCTAAATAGTTTTCTGTATCCTGCGCTTTATCGCCGGTTTTATCTACTTTTTTGGCCGTTGACTGGCAGTTGGTTAGCATTATCCCTGACATTATTACTAATAATGAGAGGGTTAAAATTGGATTTTTCATTTTTTTTGATTTTAATTATGGATATATTTCCAAGATATAAAGGTATATCTATCCTATCCGAAAACTATTACACAACTATGTGAATAAGTTACATCATTCACACATGTCTAATACTACTAAAACCCGAATAATTGATCTTTGTGCAAGCAATAATAAGCTCCAAAATAAAAACCTATGGAATTAATAACGAGCTGTCACCGTAACTTAAAAATCTGAAATTATTTTCCAAGGCATAGGTATAAATTTCTTTCCATTCATCACCCACTAATGCAGATATTAAGAGAAGAAGAGTGCTTTTTGGCTGATGAAAATTTGTTATTATTCCTTTAACCATTTTGAAATTGTATCCTGGTACTATCATTAGTTCCGTTGAAGCATTAAGATAATATTTTTTCGTACTTTTAAGATAATTAACCAGGTTAGTAAGGGCATTGCTGACAGAAAGATTAGAGGCAAATTCATAGCAATCCCATTGATTTAAAATTAACTTATCATTCATTGAGAAGGCCCCTGTTTCCAATTTTACCCCAAGCCAATAAAGACTTTCAAGGGTTCGTAAGCTAGTCGTTCCTACTGAAATTATATTTCCAAAGTTTCTATTTAGTTTTTCTATGGCATCAATTGAGATAAAAAGTTCTTCTTTATGCATAATATGCCCCATTACCAACTTTGTTTTCACGGGCTGAAATGTACCTGCACCAACATGCAACGTAAGTTCTATAGCTTGAATACCTTTGTTATGAACCAGGTTCAACACATTCTCGGTAAAATGTAATCCGGCTGTTGGAGCAGCTACTGAGCCATTAATTTTTGAATAAATTGTCTGGTAAGTTTCTTTATCCAAATTAACTGCTTTACGTTTTAAGTAAGGAGGTATAGGAATTTCGCCGGCATATTCGAGAATTTCCCCAAAACTTACTTGGGGGTGATTCCATAAAAATTCTATTTCCAAATATTTTCCTGCTTTTTTTACTTTTCTTGCAGATAACTCAAATTCATTTCCAAATATGTTAATTTCCCGGTTAAGACAATCATCTTTCCATCGCTTTAAATTTCCGACAATACATTCCCATTTGCATTTATTTGTAGATTGAAAAGCCATGGTATAGTCAATAGGTTCAATAGGCTTCAGACAAAAAATTTCAATTAATGCCCCCGTAAATTTCTGAAATAATAAACGTGCATGAATTACACGTGTATTGTTAAAAACCAACAAACTTCCATCAGGTAAATAATGTGATAAATTCTCGAATAGATCGTGCTTGATTTGCCTCTTTTTTCTGTATATCAGCAATTTAGATTTATCCCGTTTTTTCAATGGATATTTCGCAATTTTTTCATCAGGAAGATGATAGTCAAAATCATTAATTAATATTTCTTTTGTGAAATACAATTTACCTGGTATTTTGGTGAACAAAAATAGCTAATTTTGCAGGTAAATTAAGATACCGACTATTTTATAAATAAACATTTAAACAAATTTTTTTCTAATGAAATTTAAAATTGGGGATAAAGTAAAATTTTTAAACGAAACAGGAACAGGGGAAATATCGGAAATTATAGACCAAAAAATGGTTAAAGTTAAAATTGAAGAAGGCTTTGAAATTCCAGTCATGGCCAATGAATTGATTATGTCAATTATTGATAGTGATTATGAAGCAGGGACAACCAATATACAGGAGGCATCTAATTCAACAATAACAAATACATATAATACTGAAGAAAATACTAATTTTGAGCTGGCAGAAAATCTGCCGGTTGATACCATTAAAAATATTTGTATAGGTTTTTTGCCTCATGATGAAATAGATGTTCATAACAGTGATATCGATCTTTATCTTATTAATGATTGTGATTACACAATATTATATATGATGGGATACCAGGAAAATGTTTCGCTGCACTTTTTAAAAAGCGGATTTCTAGAAGCCAATACAAAATTGTTGATTACAACTTTCAGTCAGACTGAAATTAGTAAAATAAAGAAGATACATACTCAATTACTTTTTGTAAGTGGTGAAAAATATTTTCATCAAATGCCTGTGAATAAATTCATTGACATTGATAACATAAGGTTTTATAAACAAAATATTTATAAAGAAAATGACTTCTTTTATGAAAAGGCTGCTCTTTTTACAATAGAGGAAAATCAATTATCTGAACTTTTGAACAAAACAAGTAAAGATGATATATTACAGGCTGTTATTGAAAAAGAAACTATTCCTAATAAAAAAGATAAAGTTAAAAACACTGGCAATAATTCAGACATTGAAGAAGTTGATTTACACATTGAAGAAATAACCGAGGATTATCATGAATTATCACCAGGAGAGATATTAGACATACAGATGAGTAGGTTTCAGGTTGCACTTGAAGGTGCGATCATAAATAAAACAAGGAAGATTGTATTTATTCATGGAATAGGAAACGGCAAATTGAGACATGAAATAAGAAAAACTTTGAAAGATAAATATCCTGATTTGCAATACCAGGATGCTTCGTTCAAAGAATACGGATACGGTGCTACAATAATTTATATAAATGTATAGAAAGCAGCAGATCGTTCTATCGTCTTATATTTTCGAATATAGGAAGGAAAGTCCGGACAACGCAGGACACCATACTTTCGAAAGGAAGATGTCTGTAAAGGCATATTAGTGGAGAAGAAAATGACTTCCTTCTATGCTCGTGCAGCAAGAAGGTAAAGGTGAGAAGGTGGGGTAAAAGCCCACCAGTTATCTGGGCAACCAGGTAAGCTGTCTACATTATGGGTTGCAAGATCAAATATATCTCGATTTCTTTCAAGATACAAGGTTGTCCGCCTTGGCCTGACAAGTTCAGGGTCGAGAAGGGTAGATCGCAAAGATAAATGATAGAATCCCAATTTATTGGTGAACAGAATCTGGCTTATAGATCTGGTGCTTTCTTTTTTTATGAATTTTAGAAAAATTTAGGAGAAATATGAACTGTAAAAAGGCATTTAATTTTTAGCTTAGAACAATAAAGTATAAAAAGAAACGTTACAAAATGAAGAAAGTCTGCAATATAGGCAGACTTCCTGGTTATTATGGGTTCAATCGTTAGGGTTTATAACTGTGTAAATATACTAAAATAGTTGAATAATCCAAAAAACATCCTGTTTTTTCTATTAAAAAATGAAATCCTTACTAATTTTTCACTTTTAGTTTTATTTTATCGATCGTTTTTTTGAGTTCAGCATTCTCTTTATGTAAAGATTCTATCTTATTCTTATACATAATTTCATTGGTAGCAAACTCTTCGGCTTGTTTAACAAGTTCATTTTCATGGCGGGCTGTTTCTTCCTGTGCTGCAGTCATTTCTTCTAATTGTTGCCTAAGTTCTTCTTCCTGGGAAGATAAAACTTCTTCCTGCATTTTAGATGTTTCAAAAACTTTCAACATCTTTTCGGCTGTAATTTCAGTTGAGATGATCGAAGTAAGAGTTTCTGCCATCTTTTGAATAAAAGATACTTTATATCCTTTCAGTTTTTTGAATGACGCCAATTCTATCACTCCAAGTATTGTTTCATCCATTTTTAATGGTACTAAGACCAAAAATTTTGGGAATTCTTCTCCTAATCCAGATTTTATTGATGTATAACTACTCTCCAGATTATCGATTTCAATGACATTTCTTTCTTTAAAACAGGTTCCGACATATCCTTCGCCAATTAAAAACTTTTTCTGTAACCTATCTTCATTATAAGCATAACTTACAATTAGTTCCAAAAAAACCTCATCAGCATTATCATCATTTATTAAAAAAATTCCTCCTTGTTGGGCTTCAACATAATCTAAAAGATTTCTTAATATTGCCTTTTTCTTGGCTCATAATTTCACTAAATTTATTTAGCCCCTGATTGAACCACATAATATCATGTTGTTCTTTTTCTCTTAGTTTAATCTCTTGCCTTTGAATTGCAATCTCTTCACGTTGTTTTTCTAACTTTATTTTTGCTTCTTCCAGATCTTGACTTCTATTTTTTATTTCATCATCAATTTTTTGCTTTTTCCAGATGTCATCATTTATCCAGTAGCGAATAAAAAAAGAGATCAGAAACACGATAAATATTATTACTGAAATTTT
>CAZWGG010000359.1:0-6022 GCA_964633305.1 uncultured Bacteroidales bacterium | reverse complement strand
ATGGTACGGTTGACAGGATATTATTTCTCGCTATTGATACAACAGAGCAAAAGAAAATAAGTCTTCAAATGGAAGGCATCGTTGATGCTGTCGACCGGTCTGGATTGAAAATTGAATTAAGCAGTAATGGTAATATTACAGATTTCAATGAGAATTTTATCTTTACCTTTGGTTATAATGAAAAAGACATTAGAAGACTATCAATATTTGACCTTATTCATTCTATGGAACTAGATAGTTTTAATAATAAATGGGAAACTGTTGTGAAAGGAATAGGGTTCCATGGGCAATTTAGAATGGTATCCAAATCAGATGAATCAAAATGGTATAACGGAGCTTTCAGTGCTGTTTACGATATGTACGGAGATGTAAACAGGGTGATGTTTATTGGACATGATATCACCCGGGAAAAAGAAATGGAAATGGAAATGCGGGAACAAACAGAAATATTGAAAAAACAGGAAAAGCTTCTACGGGAATCAGAAAAAGAACTCAGCAAGAAATTACGGGAAGCAAGGATAGAAATGCAAAATCAATTCAAAGAAATTGAACGTATTAAGATCAGAAATGAAAGGACATTAGAAGGAGCGCTCGATGCAATTATTACTACAAGCCATGACAATAAAATTATTTTCTTTAACAATGCTGCAGAAGAAATGTGGGGATATTCCAAAGATGAGGTAATGTACCAAGACATTGGAATTCTTTTTAATGAAAGATTAATTGAAGATGATGAGTTTATCTCCAGGTACACAGGACTTGGAGAAGAAAAAATTGTTGGAGTTAGAAAAGAGGTTAAAATCTCAACAAAAGAAAGTGAGGAAAAATCGGTTCTGATTTTGCTTTCACAAGCATTGGTCGGAAATGAAAATACATATACTGCTTTCATCCAAAATATTGAGGTTGAGTTATTTTAGTCGATTATACTTCATTTGATTAAATGTGTAAATCCTATGAAGCTATATAAAAGAAAAACGGGACGCAAAAATTTGCAAGAGCAAATTGAAAAGCTAAAAAAAGAAAATCAAGATTTTATTCATGAGTTGTCGCAACTACAACCACTCAATTATCTTCTTCAAAAAGAAGATTTTGTTCTAAATATTATTATCGACTTGGAGAATATTGGTTATTCTATAATCAAACATAATGACAACAACCTAAGCCTATCAAAGAATGCAAAGAAAATTTTATGGGTAAATCCAGGTTTTGAATCAATTAAAATTGATGATTTTCTTAACCTAATACTTAGTGAAGATAAACCTGGAGTTGAAAAAATATTACGTGACAAAACAATTGCCCGGAAAACAAACGAATTTTCTTTTAAGATAGTAAAACCTGATCAAGATCGTGAAATAAAGCAAATACATTCAAAAATAAAGGTATTTGAAAACAGGGGAAAAAATATTCTACTTTTTACCATTGCAGATGTTACAACAAATGAAAAATTAAAAAAAGATTTGATACGGGCTAAAGAAAAAGCCGAGGAAACCGATAAGCTTAAAAACATTTTCCTTTCAAACGTTTCTCATGAAATAAGGATACCTTTAAATTCTATTGTAGGTTTTGCAGAACTGCTCAATATCGGGAATCTTACTTCCGATGAAAGGAAAGAATATGTTCAAATAATTAAGAATCAAAGCGGCCAATTAACCAAACTAATTGATGACATTTCAGAGATATCAAAATTCGAAGCAGGAGAAATAAAAATAAACAAAATACCGTGTAATTTAAATCTTTTATTAAATGAACTCTTGCTTCATTTTAACCAGCAAAAGAAAATTCAAAAAAAAGACCATATCGAGTTAAAATTGAACATCCCCAACAAAAAGGGACTTGTAACTTATACTGATTCAGGACGATTACAGCAACTGCTTACAAACCTCATTAGTAATGCCATTAAATTTACGGAAAAAGGATTTGTTGAATTCGGTTATAACCAAGAGGAAAATGGTTATATTGAGTTTTATGTAAAAGATACTGGAATTGGACTGAATAAAGAACAACAGAAACATATATTTGACCGTTTCAAGTATGCTGAAGAAACTATTACCAGGAAATATGAAGGAACAGGTTTGGGACTATCGATTGTAAAAGGTATAACAAAACTTTTAGGCGGCAAAATATGGATAGAATCGGAACCAGAAAAAGGTTCTACCTTTTATTTTGATATCCCTTTTGAACAGGTACCTGAAGAAGATATGGAAAAAATAATTTATGAAGAATCAAAAACAAAGGAATATACCTGGAAAAATAAGTTTATTCTTATAGCTGAAGATGATGATGTAAATTACAGGTTTATAGAAACTGTTTTGCTTGAGAACCAGGCCCAGGTTCTTCGGGCAAGTAATGGTCATCAGGTCATTCAACTATGCAAATCAATAAATAAAATTGATCTTGTTCTTATGGATATTAAAATGCCTGAAATGGATGGATTTGAGGCAACACGTCAAATCAGACAATTTAATCAATCTATTCCTATAATTGCTTTAACTGCGTTTGCCCTGGAAGACGATAAAGATAAATGTCTTAACGCCGGGTGTAATGACCTGATATCAAAACCTATAGAAATTGAAGAGCTGCATCAAAAAATTAATCAATACTTTTCTTCCTAATCTATCTGCTAGTTTTTAATCCAGTTGACAATTACATCGGAAAGAGGGCTTACATTAGGCAATACAAAATCTACTAACATGCCATTCTCATCCACCATATATTTCTGAAAATTCCATTTTACTTTTGAATCCTTAACACCATTCTCCTCTTTTGAAGTTAGCCACTTGTAAATAGGATGTATATCATCGCCCTTAACCGAAATTTTAGCCATCATTGGAAAAGTTACTCCATAATTTGCCTGGCAAAATTGCTTAATTTCGTCATTTGTTCCGGGTTCTTGTTTTAAAAAGTCATTTGCCGGAAATCCAATAATGGTAAATTTATCACCACCGTATTTTTTATATAATTCTTCGAGTTTGGCATATTGTGGGGTAAAGCCACATTTTGATGCTGTATTAACAATAAGTACTTTTTTCCCTTTTAGTGATGAAAAATCAAATACATCTCCATCAATTGTTTTTGCCTTAAAATCGTATAAAGTCTTATAATTTTGAGAAAAAATAAACCCTGATACGCCCAGAAGTAAAAAAATTAAAACTGATCTTTTCATAGTATACTGATTTACATTTCTAATAAAACAACCAAAAAATAGAAATGTTTATTTGATATAAGTTGTTTATTTATCAATCCCGTATTTATCAATTAAATAAACCAGCGATGCTATTGCTGCAGTTCCTAATTGCAATTCTCTTTGATTTACTGCTTCAATCCTGTCACTTGCAGAATGATGATAATCGAAATATTTTTGATCATTAGTAATTAATCCTATTAAAGGAATATGGTATTGTTTTAAGAAATTAATGTCTGTTCCGGGATATCCTTTAAAAAAGTTATATACACCATAGGGCAATAAATATTCTTTAAAATTCGCAATACTGCTTACAATAGAATCTTCCGCATCAATGGAAAAGCCCTTTGGGGAGAATCCTCCGGCATCTGATTCTATGGCCAGGTAATGCGTTTCTTCTTTTTGTCCAATACGTGATGCATAAACCTTTGCCCCTGACTGATTCATTTCTTCATCCATAAACAATACTGCTCGTAAAGTTCTGTTATTATGTATTCCAAGTTCCTTAAAAAAAGAAAATTTATTTCCCGGGCACAACTCGCCAATCAACCTAAATTCGGGTAATATTTCACCTTAAGCCTTAATACAAAATTAAAAAACAGAAATTTTGCAATCGATAGAGATCAGAAATTAGTTTAAAAGCTTACATTTATGCCCCCAATGATAGTAGTTTTCACCGGATCGGCAAATCCGAATTCCCTGTTTTCATCAAAAAGCATGTTTTTGGCTTGAATATTCAAGTTCAGGTTTTTATGCAATTGATAAGCAACTCTTGCATTTACTATAAACTTACTATTGATCTCATCACTGGCATTATCTTTAGCTTGCTGCAAAGCTGCAGGAGTATTATCCAGTGGCCTGTAATACCGGTTATAAGTTTGTGATGTATAAAAATACCCACCAAGAAAAATACTAAGTTTACTGGTAGGTAAATAACCGGCTGTAAAACCTCCGTAAAATGTTGGTGTATTTTTATGTGTTATATTCACTTCCTGCATTTCAATAGTTGTATGTTTTTTTAACCTGGTTTCCTGGTAAGTTCCAAATACTTTAAATTGCAGGTTTTTATTTACCATGTAATTAATAGTAAAAGACATTCCTATTTGCTGTGCTTTAAGAGGTAAATTAAGGAATAAAAGAGAATCGTCAATAGTAATTGACCTTGGCAAAGGTGTTATCGCTGTTTCTAATCCCGGAACACCGGTCAGGTCTGTCAAATTATAATAAATTGTATCATAATTAGCTCCAATGGCCACAAGGGCATCAAAATCTTTTGCTGTTGAATAATAGGCTTCCAAATCTATCTGAAAATTATTGTTGATAATCCCTCGCCATCCGATTTCGGCAACATCAACCGTTAAAAGTTTTAAATCATAATCACTTAATGTTGTTCCAATATAATATTGGTTAAATGTTGAATTTACCACAACTTGCGGGGGTAATAACGCAACCAGGGGAGCAGTTGCAGGGTTCAAGGAAAGATAATCTTTAAACTGCTGATAATCTTCATCGGGAATTACCCCTACCGGCTCATTATTAAGAATAATATTTTTAAAATTTGCGTGTAAATCGCCGACAAAAGCACCCCGGTTGGCCCTGGAATAAAGAAACCTGAAAAGGTTGTTATCATTAATCTTAAACGAGGGCACAAATTGAAATGATAAATTTGTTTTATCAATATAATTGTACTTATCCATTCTCACTGCTCCAATTAAACGGAGTTTTCCAAATGCCATATAATCCAGCCTAATGCTTCCGGCCATTAAGGAAGTTGATTTATTTCCATGAAATAATCCATTTATTGTATTGGACCCTTTTTCTTCCCTCATTTTCTTTTCATATTTCGAATCATCATAAGTGGCTTTTTGATAATTAAATCCCGGTCGTATTGATAATCCTGAAATAGTAAGGTTATATTCAACCGTAGCATTCAAACTCCCCATATCGTATTCAATTATAGGCCGTATCATCCCTTCACTAAGATTTTGACGGCCATTCTGATATGACAGTGATGTAGTAAAGCCTTTAATATTTACTATGGTATTAATAAAATTTGTAGTAGAATTCCTTACAGAAAACGGGGTTGCTAAATTTTCAAAAAATATCGTATTTATCTTCGAATCCTGGTATCCTGCCGATATCCTAATATTAATGTCTTCAGCAGGAAGATAGAATGCCGAAATATTCCCTCCGTAAAGTTCTTTTGACCTTTTATGAGAAAGGGTCTGGATACCGGGACCGGTAAAATAATCAATACCGGTAATATTTATAATGCTGTCGGAAAAGGGCAAATAATCACCCACATAGTAACTGTAATAATTTTCATCAAACCTGTTCCTAATATCAAATTTTCCACCAATACTTAGCCTGAATTTGTTTGAGATGTTTGTTATGGCAAATAAATCTCCAAGATATGTATTATAATTTCCGGCACGAATATCACCATTAATTTCAAAATTATCGGATGATTCTGTTTTTGTTATTATATTTATAACTCCCGATGCAGCATTAGGCCCGTATAAGGCACTTGAAGGGCCCCGTACCACATCAATTCTGTCAATTTGATTAATAGACACAGGAAGCGTTTCCCAAAATGTTCCACCGGAAACATTGTTGTAAACAGGAATACCATCAATCATTACCAATGAAATCATATTTTCCGAAAAATGGCTGAAGTTTTCGGGAGGTACGTTATCAAATCCCCTGATATGTACATCGTAAACTCCATTGGTCTTTTCCCTTACAATAAGCCCTGTAACCATACGTAATGCCTCTTCAACTGAAGTAACACCCGATAATTTAATTTCTTCCGCTGTTATTGCAGATGTTGACAGCGGTGAA
>CAZWGG010000358.1:0-6058 GCA_964633305.1 uncultured Bacteroidales bacterium | reverse complement strand
CAGCAGAAAAGTTCTCATATCTAAAATTTAAAACTGTAAGAGAAATAGGGAATTATCTGGTAAAGACTTATTTGGTACAAGGCTTTTTTATTAGCAAACCGCTCTGAATCGTCCCAATAAATCCAAAGTGGGTTTTTCCTGTTGTATACATTATATATGCCAAAACTCCATGTTCGGGTAATCCGTTTTTTCTCTTTATGAAAATTGATTCCAATATCTAACCTATGATAATTGGGCATCCTGTAATTATTTCTTTGTTCATATTCCTGTATATGGGATTTGACAATCTCATTTTCGCTATTCGCTTCAAGTGCAAAATTAGAGATGTATTTTTCAGTGGACAGGCTCATTGCGTTACCTGTACTAAAAACCCAGGTACCGCTAATATCAACCCTGTTATTAAATTTATGCATTGCCACAAGGTTGACATTATGTCTGCGATCGTATTTATAAGGGAACTTTTGGTCAAAACTAATCCCGTTAAATTGACGCCATGAGTGTGACCACGTATAGGACAACCATCCGGTTGTTTTCCCTGCGTTTTTCCTTATCATAAACTCAATCCCATAGGCCCATCCTTTACCTTGAACTATATTATTCAAAAAATCCGGACTTGGAGCTGAACCTTCTTTAAATGCTTTTACATGCTGCATGGTTTTATAAAAACCTTCAATTCCAATGTCATATTTATTGGCATACTGATAATCTAATCCTAACGAATAATTATTGGACTCAATAGGTTGGAGCGAATCTGTTGAAGGCACCCATAAATCAATAGGTAAAGAAATAGTTGAATAGGAATTGGATTGTAAATATTGTACCATTTTAGCATATGAAGCTTTGACAGCAATGTTTGATCCCAATGAATATTTCGCGGAAATCCTGGGCTGCAAATGGAAATAATTTTTAGTTTCAGTTCGGAAAAATGAATAATGAAACCCAACATTAACATTGGCTTTCTGACCCATTGATATGTCATCTTCAAGATACAAAAAGGCTTCGCGTCCATAGGTACGAACTATGTTTGAAGTATCCCTGCCCGGATCTGTATTTTGTGTGAAGGATGAAGGCACAAAAATGTGATTACAATAACCTGTTCCAAATTTTACAGTATGATTTTGATTAGGAAAATAATCAACGTCAATTTTAGCGCTCACGTCATAGATACCATTTAAAAATTCATATGAGTTATTGGATACATTCTTATCATTTCCAACATATTCTGTTGTTTTATTCTTTTCTGTTAATGCGAAATGATAATTTGAATAGGATAGGGTGGTGTTGGTAAACAGTTTATTAGTTAACATATAATTCCAGCGCAAATTGGTGGTAATATTGCCCCATTTCAACCCATCGTAAATTTTAACTTCATTCTCATCTTCTTTCATTTCCATGGTATAATGAAAAACATCATTTCCCAAATAAGAACTTAGAAAAAGCCGGCTTCGGTCAGAAAAACGATGATTTATCTTCATGTTCAAATCATAAAAGTAATAACCATATTCGCTTGTACGGCCTCCTTCGGACTTCTTAAGGAATGGTTTTGCCGGTATATCAAGATATGTTCTTCTTCCTGAGATAATAAACGATGTGTTTTCGTTCTTAATGGGACCTTCCAATGTTAACTTAGAAGAAATCAGCCCAATGGATCCTTCCCCCTTAAATACTTTATTGTTCCCTTCTTTCATATTAATATCAATAACAGACGATGCCCTGCCTCCATACCTGGCGGGGAATCCACTTTTATACAGACTGACATCTTTAATGGCATCAGCATTAAATACCGAGAAGAAACCTAACAGGTGGTTAACATTGTATACCGGTGCACCATCCAGAATAATCAGGTTTTGATCTGTGCCTCCGCCCCTGACAACCAAACTACTGGAACCTTCGAAACCCGACTGCACACCAGGCAATAATTGTAACGACTTAAGCACGTCGACTTCACCAAGTAGCGCAGGTATTTTGTTAACTTCCAGGGATGAGACTTTTATTAAACTCAACTGCGATCTTGTTGTATATTCTCTTTTTCTGGCTTCAATTTTTACTTCTTCTATTTCTAAATAGGGAGAGAGCCTAATCTGTAAAGTTGTGTCAGATATAAGATCAATTACCTGTTCGTACCGCTTATAACCAACATACGAAACCACCAGTTTAACCCTTCCTTCGCCCAATGTTATACTGTAAAAACCATAGGTATTTGATGTTGTGCCAATATAGTCAGATGCATTGTAAACACTTGCACCAATTAATTTTTCACCACTTAAACTATCCTCAATATATCCATTTATGGTATATAACGTCTTTGATTTTTTTTGGGTAAGGATTATTAAATCATTGTAAATCGTATATTCCATATGGGCATCCTCTTGTAGCTTTTTTAGAATTTCCTGTAAGGATAAGTTTGTGTTGCTAAAAGTCACAGATTGCTCCAGGGGTAATTTTTTATCGTTGTACGAAAAATTTAAAGCGTGCTTAGTATGTAACTCATTCAATAACTGATCGACAGTTAATACCTTCGATGAAATTTGTATTCTTTTATCAATATTAATTTTCTGAGCTTTTATACCAGGGCTGGTAAAAAGCATGAAAACAGATAAGGAAAGAAGTATAACGGTTAACCTCCATCGTACGGGTTCTTTTGTTTCAAAACTCATATACAATTTCTTATTTTAGGCTTTATATTTAAACTGCTTAATATCAAATCACTTCGCAAATGACAAAACAACTGAGGAATCTCTATATTGATATTGAATATTCAATGTGAGTCGCATGATTTCCAAAACCTCCCCGAGCTTTTTATGGTCATAATTGGCCGTAAGATTTATTTGCCTTAACGCGTCGCTGCCTATATATACCTTTGTTTTATAGTAGTTGGAAAGGATTTCACAAACCTTTTCAAGGGGTATTTTACTGAAAGTAAGTTTTCCGGTTTTCCATGCCAGGAAATTTAAATTTTCATTTTGTTGTTTCTCTATGCGCTGGTTCCGTGCCGTAAACAAACCCATCTCTCCTTTTTTAAGTACTACCTTATTATGTTTGTTTTCTATGCCTGAGAAAGCAACACTTCCTGAAACGACAGTTACCTGAACATCTCCCGACACATCTGCCTTAACATTAAAAGATGTTCCCAAATCCGAAGTAACTGAATTTTCTGTATAGACAATAAAGGGCCTTTTGTTATTATGTTTCACTTCAAAAAAGACCTCTCCCTCTATGTGCACTTTCCTGGTCTTTGTAGCAAAATCCTTCGGATATTGTATTTTCGAAGCCAAATTCAGCCATAATTCTGAACCATCATTCAACTGCACCTGCCTGATATGATCACTATTGTTTTTAACTTCCACCCAAAAGGTTTCTGTCCCGGTTGTTTTAACATACTGGTGGTAAATCACAAAACCAATTGAAATAGCGAGAACAAGCACTGCAGCAATACGTTGAAAGCTAGTTGCCAGGATCTTCAACTTTTTCTTTTTATTTCCGTCATTATTCCGGTTTTTTGGATTTATCCGCATCCAGGCTTTTTCAATGTTCGGATTTTCTTCAGTATTAACTCCTGCCTTTTCCCAAACATATTTAATCCTGTTAAATTCGTTCCTGTTTTTTTCGATCCATTGCTCTACTTCGCCCTTATCAAAGTCTTCGCCATCATTATTCAGGTAGGCAATTATTTTGTCTTTGTCCATTTTTAATTGTTTTTACAGAATAAATTAACCCTTACTATATATGACAAGATTTTATTCTTGTAGGGGGGGATGACCGGGATAAATTTTTTATTTAAACGTGGGATAAATTACAATGGTATCTGTTCCCAATGCTTATTAAGGTAGGTCTTTATCTTTTTTATCGCATCACTTAGTTGCGATTTAACGGTTTCTTTTGATACATTCAAAGCGTCAGCAATTTCCTGGTAAGTCATTTTCGAATTTCTTGACAGATGGAACATTTCTTTACACTTGGGAGGAAGCGATGAGACCGCCTTTTGAATCAATTCATCAAGCTCTTCCAATTCAAGAGGTTGATCGTCAGCTAAAATGTGATTTTCACTTAATGTACTTTCGATAGATACAAATTTTATGTTGTTGATCTTGCTTTTCAGGTAGTTTATGGATCGGTTTTTAATGGATGTGTATAAATACGATTTTAGAGATGTATGAATATCCGGAAGATCTTTATTTTCCCATAAGGCGATAAAAACATCCTGTACAATTTCTTCGGCAACTTCCCGGTTTTCAAGGAATTTTCGGGCAAAGAAATACAGCTCTTTGTAGTAGAGCTCAAATAAGTATTTATAAGCTTCAATACGTTTATTTTTAATCCGGGATAATAAATATTTGTCTGTTATCTGCATAAACCGATAGATGCTTCTATGCTTTATATTTTTTTGTTATTGTATCCATGGGCCCGGCAAATGTAATGTGCCTGAAACCTTATCAGGGTATGGCTTTAATTAATTTGCGCCAAGATTATTGAGATGGTAATAAACTTTTGCATAGATTCAAAATTTTATCTGATTGGTGAAATTTTAATAATTTAACTATTCCAAAAGACTAATTTCTCCAAAAATCAAAGATGTTGGACAATAATAGGTGTCTAAACCTCCACTTGATACAAGATAACTGCCAACTTTAATCTCCTGAGTTGTGAGACTATTTGGTGAACTAAATACAACAGAAAGACAGTTAGAACCAGGTGATGATACCTGGCTTCCGCTTTTACTCCCTTTAACTTTTAATGAATATTGTTTGCCATTCTCAACATTAAAAGTGCCTGAAACCTTGGTGTTATCATTATTAAGAATTTGTATGTTTATGGTTACTTCACCTGATTCCTTGGTTACATTAAAACTTCTATGGAAATAGTAGCCGGAAATTACTCCCCCGGAATATGTATAAGTGGTTGTTGTCCCTCCCGATATCCATTCAATCTCAGGACCTGATATTAATTTATTATTGCTATTTTCTTCACAACCTGAGAAAAAGAATATAAAACACAGAGCTGATAAAATTACTTTTATTGTTTTCATCTTTTTTACCTCCTTGATTTTAATATTTATCAAATATTGGTTTCGGACTATTTTTCTATCAATGAACTCCAACGATCCAAATATATTTACTTTTACTTTAACGGGACATATTTATTAAAAGCGTTCCTTGATTTTTTATGTTCAGAACTTAATCCCAAATGAATCATTTGTAGCGAAGTAATTCTGTCTGCAGCCAGCAAGGGGGCTCTCATCTCTCAGTTCTCAACGCTCACCTCTTCAATTCTTAATTCTCAATTTATCAATCTGCTATCCAACTTATGAAAAAATTTAGCTGCCGGGATTTTTTTGATGGAATGGTGTAAGAGGCGCTCCGGTAGCAATCTGGCTATCGGCTATCTACTCATATCTTTGAAAAATATTAATTTATTAGTTTTAACCTTAAATAATAATTTATACTAAAGGAGATTTAAAATCCAGTCTATTAAACCCGTTTAATGCGAGGTTGTAATCGAGAATATTTCTCCTTTAGTTTTTCACAGTCCTTTTAGCCATTAGAAAAGAAAATCTGTATTATCGTTTTCCGTTCCTTCTTTTTTTATCTCTGAATTTATTTCATTCAATTCCTCATGTGTCAATCCATAAGGTACCCCGTTTGATGAATAACCAGTAATAAATCCAAAATGCTCATCACTCTCAATCAATGAATCCATGTCAGCATTCACTTTCTTTGATTTCTTTCTATTTCTGTGTCGCATCTCGCTCATTGTATTTATACTTTCTTTGAAAGGACTATAGGTTATTCAAATCTTGTCTACCAATAATTGCCATTATTTCGACTGTTCTATTCTCTATTCTGTAATATATACTGTCAACTCCACAAACACATCGTCTATATCCTTTTTTTATATAATCGACAGATTCAAATGAAAATGGACGTTGAGCAATAAGGTCAAAATAATCAAAAAACGTATTAAAGCATTTGTCAGCTTGAGCAATTCCAAACTTTTTAACTCCGTAGTGATGAATTCGTATCAAGTCTTCCTTAGCTTCATTACTTAATTTATATTTAGC
>CAZWGG010000357.1:0-6061 GCA_964633305.1 uncultured Bacteroidales bacterium | reverse complement strand
CGTGAGGGCTTCAATAAAATCTTTATCACTTGCTCGCAATATAGATTTAATTTTGTCCATGGCGGATTTAAACTTTATGTTAATAGAATGGTCTGTAAATTTTTCAACCAGTTTCTCAGCGGTTAACATAGCGCTCGCTTCCTGTTTCGTAAACATTACAGGAGGCAAGTGGTACCCTTCGGTAATATAGTAGCCTACTCCGGATTCAGCACCTAAAGGAATCCCGGCTTCTTCCAATGCCCTCATATCCCTGTATACAGTGCGTTTGCTGATTTCAAACCTTTTTGCAACTTCTTCAGCTTTAACCACTCTTTTAGTTTGAAGCATGATGAGGATTGCCGAAATTCTGTCAATTCTATTCATTCTACACTTTTATTATTTTTGTGGGAAAAAGTGTGTCATTTACTTCAATTAACAATAAGTAAATACCTTTGGCAAATTCAGATAGGTTTAATTCGTGGTTTTTATCATTTGCTTCTTCAATTTTGATTATTTTTCCAGAAAAATCAGTCATATAAATTTTATAAGATTCAATATTGGTTAAGAAACGGATTAGCAGTTTATTACTTACCGGGTTAGGTGAGATAGTGAATGATTTATTAGCGTTAAGTGTATCTGTAAGATTCTTAAAACTTAATACAGACATAAGCAACCAATGATTTGGGTCGAAGATAAGATTGTTTACACGTCCGGGGAGCTGAACAATAAACTCATCATATTGAGATTCTTGCCGAAAAAAAAGTGAAGTGTCAGGAAGATCATGTCGTAATACTTTGAATTCCAATAATGTGTTAAAGAGTGGAGTTTTGGGTGTGGATGATTCCTGCAATGAATAAATTAACAGGCTATCATTTCTGTGTTGCCATGAAATTTTGAATTTTGGATACCCTTCGCCATAGAACCACTCATTAAAAAATAGGTCAAAATTAATACTGGTTTTTTCTTCCAAAAGGCTCTTAAAATCATTAACTGATGCTACACTATCTTTAAAGGTCTTCTGAAAACTCCTTAAAGTTTCAAAAAATAATTCGTCATCATTAATTTCCTGCCTGATCATATGTATGATTGCTGCCCCTTTCTTATATGATAAGCGATAGTCAAAAATTCTTTCGTCATTTTTTGCATAGTCACCAGGAACGTGTACGCTTCCATCTTGTTCGTTCATAGCATACTGGTGGGCATCTTTCATCCACAAGTCGGCATCTTCACGCGATTCAAGATACTCATTAGCCAGGTATTCAGAATAACTTGCAAATCCTTCGTTTATCCATATATCCTGCCAGTTCGAACAGGTTACATTATCCCCAAACCACTGATGGGAAAGCTCATGGGCTACAAGAAGAAAAGAGAAATTGGCCAATGAGGTCATTGTTTGATGTTCCATGCCTCCCCCCATCGGTACAATGCAATGTCCATATTTTTCATTAGCAAAAGGGTATGGGCCATACAGTCTTGAAAAAAGATTTAGTAAATCACCTGTTTTATCAATTTTAGATTTATTGTTGGCAAAAAAAGCAGAATTATTATAAATATAGTTTTGAACTAATATAGAGTCTGCATTGCTGTTTATTTTTGTGTAGAAGCTATAATCTATGAAATCACCAACAGCAAATGAGATAAGGTAATAGGCTATTGGATAATGCGATTTCCATTCATACCTTAGTTTATTACCGGGTAAGTTAGTTATGTTCTCCAATATTCCATTGGCTCCTGCTTTTAATCCGTATTCCGTGGTAATAAATACATATACCGAATCTGCTTTGTCGGCTAAATTTTGTTTGCATGGGAACCAAAATTTAGATTCAAATGGTTCTGAGAGTGTCCAGGTGTACCTTTTATTATTATAATTGGTTTCTCTGTTGTAGATACCATATTCTTCCCCTTTTTCATAGGCTTTTCCATTATAAAATATTTGAATGGTGGCATATGAATGCTGATGCAAGGCACCTGGTAAAGATATAAACAATGTATCGGATTTATGATTATATGAAGCAATAACATTATTTACAACTACTGAGTCAATTGAATAACTACCTGCCAGTTCAAAGAATAATTTATTTGTATTGTCAAGAAGGATTTCGACCAATATGGTTGTCGAGCCTGAAATAAAGATACTTGTATCAGTAACTTCAAGATCGATTTTATAAAATTTAATATCATAGCCATCTTGTGAAAAAATATCTTCTATTGAATTGGTTTGATATCTTTCTATTGGTGTTTGATTGTTCGATTTTGAAGTACTTGTCCCCTCTTTAATTATAAAGCCCGTAAATAGCAGTATTAGAATACACCTGTTAATATATTTCATCTCGGTTAAACAATAAGCTACTATTTATGTTTAGAAGAAACCTTGTAAATTGTTGTTTGATTGTATGTTTCCCAAGGGTTTAGAATTGTTGAAGGAAATTGTGGGTTATTCGGACTATCAGGAAAATGCTGAGTTTCCAGGCAATAACCATAATATTGGTCATATTTAATATTATTTTTACCCACCATGCCACCATCAAAATGAATAGCTGTATAAAGCTGTACTCCTGGCTCGGTGGTAAATACTTCCATCGATAAACCTGAAGATGGATCGAAAACCTCTGCGATATATTCAAGTTCTCCTTCTTTTTTGTTTAACACGAAGTTATGATCATATCCCCCAATATCGATTTTTTTTATTCTTTCACCAATTTTATGAAAATCAGTAAAATCAAGATCGGTTCCTTTTACAGATTTTATTTCACCTGTGGGGATTAATGTTGAATCTCCGGGAGTATAATGATTTGCATTTATTTTTAATTGATGATTGAAAATATTTTCTTTACAGCCATTAAGATTGAAGTAGGCATGATTCGTTAAATTGATATGTGTTTTTTTATCTGTTGTGGCGTTGTAAATAATTTTGAGTTCATTTTCATTATTAAGCAAATACATTACCTCAACATTCAGGTTTCCGGGATAACCTTCTTCCATGTCATGGCTTAAATAGGTGAGCTTAACTCCTTTTTGTTTGGCTTCATCAATTAATGCATAATTCCACAATACTTTATTAAAACCCGTTATACCTCCGTGTAAATGGTTTGGTTCCTGGTTAGTAGCAAGTTTATATTCAACACCATCAAGCATAAAACGACCTTTAGCGATCCGGTTACCATATCTTCCAATAATTGCACCCAGGAAAGATTCATCTTCAACATAGTTTTTCAAGTCGTCCCATCCCAGTACAATATCTGTTGAATTTCCATTCTTGTCAGGTACTATCCAAGAGGTTAAAATACCTCCATAATTTGTTATTGAACACTCGACATTGTTATCATTTTGCAAAGTAATTAAATCAACTTGTTTACCATTACTAAGTTTTCCAAATTTTTTGGTTTTTATCTTCATTATATCCTTATTTTAGTTAAAAAATAGTAAAGTAAAAATAAAAAAAATAATTGGCACATTAATTGATAATAAAGTAAAATAAATAGATCATCTATAACGTTTAACCTATTATTAATTATTAGTCTTATTTGGATTTTAAAACTCTCATAAAGAATAAATATCAACCAAGAAGTTTTGTAAAGGAAGATGGTTTAGATTATTGGCGTGAAAAGATATTTCTTGTTTTTTGTTTAGTGGCAATATTTATTGGTTCGTTTCTGTATGTTCCTGGCTTAATTACTTTATTAAAGGAGAAGGCTTGGGTGGAGGTAATTATTTATACCTTGGTATATGCTGTTATTCTCGCTAACTGCTCATTTAACTTTTTTGAGCTTAAGTATCGTATGTATTTTTTTGTAGCAGTATTTTATATTTTAGGTATTTTTCTTTTAATCTTATTTGGGCCATTTGGTGCAGGTTTCTTTTGGTTAATTGTTTTCCAGGTACTTACAGCTATTCTTTTTGATGTTAAAACTACCATAATAGCAATAATAATAAATTTATTGTCTACTGCCATTTTAGGGTTTTTACTGCTTGTGAACCCTGAAAACTTGTCAGTATCATATAGTCTTACTAACTGGATTACCCTTAGTACTATTTTTTTAGTTGTTTGCCTTGTTACGTCATTACCAGTGGCATTTATTCTGCGAGTATTTGATAAAACATTTAAAAATGAGAGATCTAGTATTGAATTGCTTGAGAAAGAAAATACTAATTTATTAGTTTCTAAAACAGATGCAGAAAAGGCAGATAAGATGACATCAAGGTTTATTACTAATATGTCTCATGAGATAAGAACACCGATGAATGGCATACTTGGATTCATTAAACTTTTAAAAAATGCGGAAGTATCAGATGAAAAGAAAAAAAGATACCTTGATATAGTTGAACAGAGGTCAAGCTATTTACTTAAACTTATTAATAACATAATTGATATTTCAATGATTGAATCAGATGAGTTTAAGGCAGACTATGACATTATTGATTTGGGAGAAATGCTTGATAATTTGTATGAAATGTTTGCTTCCCAACTAATAAATATAGGAAAAAAGGTTAAATTAGGGTTACAAAAAAACGCTCATAACAATGTTAATTTAATCTCAGATCAAATAAAAATACAACAGGTTTTAATTAATCTTTTAGGAAATGCAGTTAAATTTACAGATAAAGGATCAATAACTTTTGGATATGATGTACAAAACAATTTTATTAAATTTTTCGTAAATGATACAGGCGTTGGAATATCAGAACCAAATAAAAAACTTATTTTTAAAAGGTTTACAAAAATTGAGAGTTCATCACTACATAAAAATTTGGAAAGTACAGGATTAGGGCTTTCCATTTCAAAAGGATTAGTAAAACTATTGGGTGGTGATATTTGGTTTGAATCGGAAATTGGGAAAGGTTCAACTTTTTATTTCACTATACCGAGGAAAGAAAATAAACAAATCCTTGAAAAGCGAAAACTTAAAGAAAATATTACTATGTCAAAACTTTGGAAAGAAAATACAATACTTGTAGTCGAAGATGATGAAGTAAGTACCGAGTTTCTAAAAGAAATACTTATACCTACAGGTGTGAAAATGTTGTTTGCTACAGATGGTAATAAAGCAGTGGAAATTTGTCGTAATGAACAGATTGATGTTGTTTTGATGGATATAAGGCTTCCAACAATGAGCGGAAATTCTGCCCTTGTTGAGATAAAAAAATTTAACAAACGGCCTTTGCTATGTTAGGTGATAGAGAAAAATATATTGCATTAGGATTTGATGATTACATATCTAAACCCATCTTTCCTCAAAATTTATTGGAGTTGTTGTCCAAATTTCTTGATTGATACCAAAGTCCTAGCTTACCGTATAATAAATTGATTTTTTAAAAACCGTTTTTTTAATTCATTTTTTATTTGTTAAAAGATAATCCCTATTCTAACAAGAGGATTTGAATAAGGCGATTCACCGGTATCATTCAGGTTATACAGTACGATAAAATTCATTCGTGCGCGTCGGCTTACAGGTAATTCCAATCCACCGCCTACATAAAAGCTATGTAACCAGAACCTTCCTTCTTTTATTAAAGAATTGCTAAATTGCCTGTCAAGGTTCAAGAATTCATATTCTGTGTAACCAATAATACCTGCATGAAGCCCCAGGGGTATTACATTGTTAAAATCTTTAACTAGCAGGTATCTTGTAAAGACACGGCCTCCATAAATGTGAGTTTTGAAAACCACATCCCGAAATGTTTTATCTCTGTAGTATTGGTAAATAATACCAAAACCAGGGGCCAATCGGGGTGTAACACGGTACCCAACAATAGGGGATAATTCAATGAAAGTGATTGTACCGAATTGTAGAGAAAAGTCTCCTCCAAAAAATATTCGGTCCCGAAAAGTCATCTTTTCTTCCTCCTGGGTTAAAATTCTTCCTAGTGGAAAACATAGTACTATAATACTAAGGATTGTTCGTAATTTAACTAACATATCTGTGTTCTTTTTAATGTAAAATGAGAATTTTTTGTAATATTATAAACAGATTTGTGAATAAAAAAGATAAAAAATCAAAAAAAAATGAACATTATTGTTACTGGAGCTAGTAAAGGAATTGGTTATGAGATTGTTAAGTCGCTGGCAGTAAATGAACAATGC
>CAZWGG010000356.1:0-6067 GCA_964633305.1 uncultured Bacteroidales bacterium | reverse complement strand
TCAAGGCAAGAATAACGCAGTATTTGGCGTTTTCTTGCAAAGACTAAATAGAAAATTTAAAAAATTAGCCATGCCAAGTACAAATCTTGTTACCATTTTAGAAGAGAAAAGAACATTCTCAAATAAAGGAATAACTTTTATAAATAGTAGTGATGAAGAAGAATTTCTTTCATATAAACAGTTATACCAATCAGCTTTATATGTATTATCGTTTCTGCAAAACAGGGGAATTAAACCTAAAGATGAAATGGTATTTCAACTTGATGATAATAAAACTTTTATCATTGTTTTCTGGGCTTGTATTTTAGGGGGCATTATACCTGTTCCACTGACATTAGGAAGAAATGAAGATCATCGTCAAAAACTATTTAATGTTTGGGGAGTTTTAACCCATCCATACATTATTATTTCGCAAAAAGATCTTGATAAATTAAAAAAACATGCAGAGTTACATGACCAAAAGAACACAATTGATGATATTCTAAAGAAAGTAATTGATATTAAAAGTATCTATACGATTAAAAAAAACGGGACGATAAATATCCCAAAAGAAAATGATATAGCTTACGTTCAATTCTCATCCGGTTCAACAGGCGACCCAAAAGGAGTAATTTTAACACATAAAAACCTTATTGCAAATATAAAAGCAATTGGCAAAGGTTCTGGCTATACAAATAAAGATTCAAAATTAAGCTGGATGCCATTAACACATGATATGGGATTAATAGGTTTTCATATCTGTCCGTTATTTTATGGAATTGACCATTATCTGATCTCAACAAATCTTTTCATTCGCAGGCCAACATTATGGTTGGAAAAAGCCAGCCAACATAAAGTTTCTATTTTATGCTCTCCAAATTTTGGTTATAAGTACTTTTTAAAACAGTATGATCCATCTCAACAATACAATTGGAATTTATCTGGTGTTAAAATGATATATAATGGTGCTGAACCTATCTCAGAAGAAATATGCCATGCTTTTTTAAAAGCTTTATCAATTTATGAACTAAAGAAAATTGCTATGTACCCTGTTTACGGTTTGGCAGAGGCAAGCCTGGCAGTATCTTTTTCTAAACTGGAAGAAGAAGTGAAATCGATCAATTTGATACGAAAGAATGTTAATATTGGAGATACCATTTCTGAAAATAAAAAATCCAAAAACACAGTATCATTCGTAAATGTAGGGAAAGCAATCGATTATTGTTCAATTCGTATAACTAGTCCTAATAACCAGCCCTTTCGAGACGATATCATTGGACATATTCAAATAAAAGGAGATAATGTAACATCAGGTTATTATAACAATCCAAGGGCAACAAGAAAGGTTAAAACTACCGATGGATGGTTAGATACAGGAGACCTAGGTTTTTTTCATAATGAGTGTCTTTACATTACTGGAAGAGCAAAAGATATCATTTTTGTCAATGGTCAGAATTACTATCCCCACGATATTGAAGGAAGCCTGGAAAGTGTTGATGGTATAGAACTGGGTAAAGTAGTAGTTGGAGGTTACACTAATGAAAAATACGGACAAGAAGAAATACTTGTCTTTATTTTACATAAAGGAAAACCGGAAAAATTTAATGAACTTATTTTCGAGGTAAAAAAACATATCAATCAAACATTTGGTTTTGAGCCTAACATGGTTATTCCGGTGAGAGAAATTCCTAAAACTACCAGTGGAAAAATACAACGATATAAACTTGTTGAACAATTCAAAAATCAAGAATTTAAGGATGTAATAAATGAATTGAATAAATTAAGCGTTCAAATAAATAGTAAGATCATTGAACCGGAAAATAATACAGAAAAGATACTTCACCAAATGTGGACAAAGGTTTGCTCCCAAAAAAAATTCGGTATCACCGATAATTTTTTTGAATTGGGAGGAAATTCTTTAAAAGGGGCTCAAATATTATCTATCATACATAAACAATTCGGCATTGAATTAAATTATAATATACTTTTCGAAAAACCTACGATCCGTGAGATTGCTAAGGAGATTGAGCAGCATGAACCATCTCTTTATCAACCAATAGCTAAAATTGAAAACCATGGTACCTACCCATTATCATCTGCTCAAAAGAGATTGTATTATATTTGGGAAGTTGATAAATCATCCATAGCATATAATATACCTGTTGCATTTCATATAAAAGGAAAGCTTGATAAAAAACAATTCGAGAAAGCAATAAATAAAATCATTGAAAGGCACGAAATTCTCAGGAGCTACTTTATAATTACAAAAGGCGAACCTAAACAAAAAATTGATCGAAAGCTTGAATTTACTTTAAAGGTAAATAAAACTAGTATACATACGATTAGAGATGAACTTAAACAGAGAGTTTCTTCATTTAACCTGGGCTCTCCTCCACTTTTTAGAGTCGAATTATTAGAAACATCCGGTGAAAATTATATTTTATTTCTTGATTTTCACCATATTATTTCTGATGGAGTTTCAATTAGTATATTTCTAAATGAACTATTCAAAATTTATAATGAAGAAGCATTACCTGGCCCCGAGATACAATATAAAGACTATGTTCATTGGGAAATAGAACATATAGGATCGGCAAGAATTAGTGAGCAGGAAAAATATTGGAAAGAACGGTTTAATAATGATCTGCCTGTATTGAATCTTCCTATTAATTATGGAAGACCTTCTTTTATGAGCGCTAATGGTGAAAAATTAGAGTTTATCTTAAATGATACTTTGTTATCAAAACTGAAAGAAGTAACAAAACAAGAAAACACATCTCTATTTACCTTACTATTTGCAGCTTATACAATCATTCTTTCCAAATATACCGGACAAGAAGATATAATTGTTGGAATACCCGTGGCAGGAAGAAATCATTTACAATTACAATCTTTAGTAGGAATGTTTGTCAATAATCTGGCAATAAGAAGTTTTCCCGGAGGAGATATGAGCTTTCTGAAGTATTTAGAAACAATAAAACAAGAAGTAGCAATAGCCTTTAATAACCAAGAATATCCTTTTGAAAAGTTGCTGGAAAAAATTGGATACAAGAGAGACATGAGCAGAAATTCATTATTTGATACCATGTTTATTTATCAAAACATGGAATTACCAAAAATGAGTAAGGGTGACCTTTGTATTGAACGCTTTTTTTTCGATCCGGGTTTTTCGAAATATGATATTTCACTGGAAGTATTTGAGCAACCTGATTGTTTGAATTATTATATTGAATATTCAACCGACCTATTTAAGAAAGAAACTATAATAAAGCTGGCAGAACATTTCGAAAATCTGCTAAACCATATTATTACTTTCCCAAAAACAAAGTTATCTAACTTATCCATCCTCAACAAAAAAGAATATGATCAGCAGATATTTCTAAACAATACCACAAAATCTGATTATCCGAAAAATAAAGTTATTCACCAACTAATTGAGGAACAATTATTTAATAATTCACATAAAGTAGCCGTCAAATGTGGAAAAAACAGCAACTCTAACAAAAAAGAAAATGAGTTGACTTATAAAGAATTGAATGAACAAGCAAACCAACTTGCTAATTTATTAAGAAAAAAAGGTGTTGTGCCGAATACAGCTGTCGGAATTATCTTGGATAGAAGTACAGAACTTATAATCGCTATTTTAGGGATATTGAAAGCGGGAGGGTGTTACTTACCCATTGATAAAAATTTACCGGAAGATAGAATTAAATATATTATTACTGATAGTCAGTGTAAAGTACTTATAACAAAATCAACTTTGGAACCTAATGTTGATAATATACAATCCCTGATTAAGGGTTTGAAATTGGAAACCATTGATATTTCTAATAAAGAACTCATTGATAAAGAATCTGTAAGTTTAATCAATGTAAGTTCTCCTACTAATCTGGCGTACATCATATATACCTCCGGAACAACTGGTAATCCCAAGGGAGTAATGGTGGAACATCAATCACTTGTTAATTATATATATTGGGCGAATAAAACGTATGTGCATGGAGAAGAAGTTTCGTTTCCACTTTATACGTCCGTTTCTTTCGATTTAACAGTAACTTCAATTTTTTTACCGCTTTTAAGTAGCAACACAATTATTATTTATCCTGATAATGATAAACATCTTCCTATTGAAGATGTTATAAACGATAACCAGGTACATATAGTTAAGGCTACACCATCACACCTTAGAATATTAAAAGAATCACAAGTATTTAAGTCAGGTGAATTTAAATGCAATATAAAACGTTTTATCGTGGGAGGTGAATTATTTACCACTCAATTGGCTAAAGAAATTTATGAATTAATGGACAAGAATATTGAGATATTCAATGAATATGGGCCCACAGAAGCTACCGTCGGATGTATGATTTACGAGTATAATTTTGAAAACGATAAAAATCATTCAGTCCCGATTGGAATTCCTATTGATAATACCCATATTTATATTTTAGATAAATATTTAAACCCGGTACCTCAAGGTGTGGCTGGTGAAATATATATATTCGGGGATTGTTTGGCCCGGGGATATTTATTTAATCCGTTGTTAGCTAAGTTGAAATTTATTGATAATCCTTTTCATCCCGGGCAAAAAATGTATAAAACAGGTGATTTGGCCAGGCAATTATCCGATGGTAACATTGAATTTATAGGTAGAACAGATCAACAAGTAAAAATCAACGGATACAGGGTTGAATTAGAAGAAATTAGAAAACAGCTTTTGCAATGCGAGGATATTAAAGATGCAATTGTTATTGAAAAATTAACTGATGATAATAGGCCGTATTTGTGTGCATATATATATTGGAAGAAGAAGATAAAGGAAAGGATTAAAAAACAAGATATAAAGTTGCTTTTAGCAAAATCCCTCCCTATTTATATGATTCCAAAACACATTGTTGAAATTGAAGCTGTTCCTTTAACAAAGAATGGAAAAATAGATTTCCAAAAACTTCCTGAACCGATCCCAGAAAATGGAAACATTAAAATAGAAGCCAGAAACGAAATTGAAAAATCAATAGTCTTTGTATGGCAAGAAGTATTAAATGAAAAAAAAATTGGAATAACTGATAACTTTTTTGAATTAGGTGGTGATTCTATCAAAGCAGTACAAATTGCATCAAGATTATTCGACAAAAATATTTCTGTTAATGTTAAAGATATTCTAACCTACCAGACTATCGAACAACTTTGTTCACATGCTGAAATTACGGATGGATCATCTCCATATAAACAGGGAATTATTGATGGAGAAGTAGAATTAAATGCTATACAAAGCTGGTTTTTTGAACAAAACTTTGAGAATCCTAATTTCTATAATCAATCTGTACTATTGAAGTTTAAAGAACCAATAAGAAATGAATTTTTACAAAAAGTCTTCAATATACTTATCAAGCATCATGATGAATTAAGATTAAATTACAATTTAGAGAAAAGAAAGTTATTTTATAACAATAAACATATAAATGAACTCTTTGTAATTGAAGAATACCATATTAGTGATTATAACAACCATGAGCATACCTCCGCTACCAGAAAGCTATCTGAATGTAAGTCGGATTTTCAACGCTTCTGTCAACAAATAAAAAATTCCTTTGACATAACAAATAGCTTATTAATAAAAGCAGCAATTATTAAAGAAACTAACTCCGATTTACTGCTAATTACAGCTCATCATCTTATTATTGATGGAATATCTTGGAGAATTCTTTTAGAGGACTTACATAACATTTATAATTCATTAAAAAAGGATGAAGATTTACAATTGCCTAAAAAAACAGCTTCACTGGAAGATTGGAATAAAAAAATACTATCCTACTCAGAATCAGACACCTTTAAACAAGAAATTGAATTTTGGAAAAAAATAAGGACAAATAAATTTCAAATTCCACAAGACAATATTACAGATAATTGGCTGGTAAAAAACCTGGAAAAATGTATAATCAAGCTTGATAAGGACGAAACTGAATTCTTGTTAAAAGATGCTAATAAGACTTACAATACCAATGTTGAAATTCTACTAGTGACAGCTTTGGCAATAACAATAAAAAAGTGGTCAGTAAGGGAAGAAGAAAAAAAGAAAAAATAAAGA
>CAZWGG010000355.1:0-6079 GCA_964633305.1 uncultured Bacteroidales bacterium | reverse complement strand
CGATACTGAGGCAATAAAAATGGATATGAGCAAATATAGTTTTATGATTTACGGTACAATCCAAAATAATGTTTTTCTTCAAAATTTTATTGAATTTTTACCTATACAAATTTCTGATTCGTCTGTTATTGCGGATAAGGAATACATAACACAAGAAGGTAAAGCAATATTTAATATAACAAACCCTATGAACGAAAAAGAGTTTATTATTGTTTATACCGCTCAAAAACCTGAAGGAATTATTGATATTAATAATGTATTCCATGGTCCTACAAATTATATTGTATTCGAAAACAGGAATAAAATTTATACAAAAGGATTTTTTGTTAAGGAAAATAATAGATGGATATGTAAATAAAAGAAACTACCGCCAACAATGTATATAGCAAATAGGCGTGACAGTAGTAAATTCAACGGTTGTAGCCCGCTCCAACTTCATCTCGGTTTGATAGGTTTGAAGCACGCAATCGCCTACTTGCCATATACTTACCGTTGTAAGCAATTATACCAAGGTGTCAACTAGAGACGATGAATAAATTAATCGCAATTTATGATCTGTAAATTTATATCTAAACAGAATTGAACAGATATTAATAGAGAATTAAATTAATAACAAAAAAAATATTATTATTAAAAAAAATAAATTTATTATTATTTTCTTCTTTGGATTACTTAATTATAATCTATATTCACAACCAGATGATTATAAGGCATATTGGTCATTAAATGGGAATGTTAATGACCAAAGTGGAAACGGTTATAACGGAACCTCATACGGAGGTGTTACATATATCAATGACAGATTAGAAAATTCAAATGAAGCATGTCAACTAAATGGAAATGATGCATACCTTTACTTAAACGGAAACATTGATGGAATTAGAACTATTGCTTTTTGGATTAAGCCTTCCGTAGATATTAATGATCAATTATCAACTGCCATAAGCTTGATCACCCGTGATGGAAGTAGTTCATCTCCTGGTGTTGATGAGTTTTCTATTAACTTTGACCAAAACACATGGACATATCCAGGAGAAATAACTTTTTCAAATGGACAAGGAAATAGATTAGTAAGTTCAGGTCAAAACACATGGGTGGCAAATACGTGGTATTTTATTGCAATAACAATTGACAATAGCCAAGGCACAAAAATGTATCTAGATGGTATTGAGGTTAGTTCAAATCCAGAGACCACAGTAATAAATAATATTGATAATAATACAGCTGTAGGCAGATGGGGAAATGTTAATATACGCTATTTTAATGGAGCAGTTGATGAAATTATGATGTTTGATAGAGCTTTGGAAAGCTGTGAAATAGTGAGTTTATATACAAACTCAGAATTATGTTCTACAACTACTGGATTATGGCAACAAAATACTAAAAATATTTTTTATAATGGAAATGTAGCCATTGGAAGATCTAATGTTCCAAGTGGATTTAATTTTGCAGTTGATGGTAAAATTGTGACCAAAGAAGTTAAAGTCACTTTAGATAATTGGTCTGATTTTGTATTCAAACCAGATTATTATTTAATGCCAATTAGGCAATTAGAAGAATTTATAATTCAAAACAAACATTTACCTTCAATACCAACTGAAAATGATATAAAGGAAAGTGGTGTAATCCTTGGAGAAATGGATGCAAAACTATTACAAAAAATAGAAGAACTGACTTTATATATGATTGAACAAAACAAGAGGATTGAAAAACTTGAAAAAGAAAACAAGTTATTAAAGACAAAAATGAATATTACTCAATAGATTAACTGCTTACAACACGCGGTCATAAGTGCGACAAGAAGTCGATAATTCTACTATTAAACGTTCATTGAATGAGTGATTTAATCCTTTGTACTTCCAAAGGTTTCCTATCCCGGCATGTATCACTGGCAACGGTGTTGTGTGAAGCCCGGGAGACAACGTAGCCATAGCTCCCAGTATCAGGGAGTGAGGAGCTAGGAATGTATGGTACGGTAAAAGCATTTGAACAGTTGTTAAATATCCGTTAGCGTGGAAAGGCCAAAGATACTGACAGGCCTTGACTAAAAAGTAAGTGGTATTGTTGCAGCATCGTTATGATTGTTGCACGAAGTATTTCATTCCACCGGATTATAGACTGTACCTAACCCATACTGTAGAATTATTCGAAACTTGGTAAGCCTGTTTTGTTTCCTGGTTATAATATCAGGATAGGATATGCCGTAAGGGATATTACAATGCACAGCAGGTAAAGGATGGTGGAAAAAGCGAAAGCCTTGTTGTAATGATAAGGATAAGTCTTCAAGATTTGGCCTGCTGTGAAAACAGGCAAACTTCTATCGGGTGTTCAATCGTTAGAAAGTTGTAATAAGATTTTTTTTTCAGGAAAAGCAAATGAACCATAAAAGTAAAATTTTATCGTGTGCACCTGAAACGTTTAGTATTTTATGGAATTTCATTAATTGGAATAAAGCAGGACAAAACGTTAAATCATTACAATGTCGTATAGCGAAGGCAATAAAACAAGGTAAACAACACAAGGCGAAAGCCTTACAATGGTTGTTGACCCATTCGTTCTCAGCAAAACTACTTGCAGTAAAAAGGGTAACCACAAACAAAGGAAAACGCACAAGTGGTATAGACAAAGTCATTTGGCACACTCCTGCTTTCAAACAAAAAGCTGTATCATCGCTAAAGGCTGGAGGGTACCTGGCCATGCCGTTAAAACGGGTTTATATACCCAAAAAGAATGGAAAAATGAGGGCGCTTGGTATACCCACGATGAGGGACAGGGCGATGCAAGCATTATACCTGATTGCCTTGGAACCTGTTGCAGAAACGCTGGCCGATAGCCATTCTTATGGTTTTCGTCTTTTCAGGTGTTGTGCCGATGCCATTGCAATGTGTTTTACACTGCTGGCAAGGAAAAACAGCCCTCAATGGATATTGGAAGCAGATATCAAAGGGTGCTTTGACCACATTGGCCATAAATGGCTTATTAAGAATATCCCTGTCGATAATAGGGTTTTGAAGCAATGGCTTCAAGCTGGTTTTATGGACAATAAACAATTATTTCCAACACGGGAAGGCACACCGCAAGGAGGAATTATCTCTCCCTCCCTTGCCAATATGGCCCTCGATGGCTTGCAACATGCTATAGACCTTGAACTGAATATCAGGACTTGGAAAAACGGCAAGCGGGTCAACAATATGTATGACGTACACCTGGTTAGGTATGCCGACGATTTTGTTATTACTTGTTCTAATCCCCTTATCTTAGAGGATATTGTTAAACCAGCCATTATTAGCTTTTTAAAAGCTCGTGGGCTGGAATTATCAATGGAAAAAACAAGGATCACTAATATCGAACAAGGTTTTAACTTTCTTGGGCAAAATGTCAGGAAATATAAGGGAAAACTACTTATTAAACCATCCAAGGCAAGCGTTTCCTCTGTAAAGGCTAAAATCAAGGATATTATTGGCAACAATAAAACTTGTAAAACAGGAAACCTGATCAGGTTGTTCAACCCGGTTATTAGGGGTTGGTGCAATTATCACAGGCATATCGTGGCCAAGGATACCTTTACTGTGATAGATAATTTTGTCTTTAAAACACTCTGGAAATGGGCGGTTAGGCGCCACCCCAACAAAAACAGGCACTGGATAAAGAATAAATACTTCTTTTCTTCAGGCCTGCGCAATTGGGTGTTTTCAGCATACGTGGACAAAGGTAGAATAATCAATCTTATGTTTGCATCTCAGGTTAAAATTATTCGCCATGTTAAAATAAAATCGGTTGCAAATCCCTATTTTAGCATTTGGGATGAATATTTTACACAAAGGAAAACGAAAATATTGCCGGATATTGGGACAAAACCTGATGTCTTACGGAATGCTTGAGCCGTGTGAGGTGAAAGTCTCTAGCACGGTTCTTAGAGGGGAAAGACGGGGCAACCCGTCCTACCTACTCGACAACATTTGGGGTGAAGAGATTATTCGAGCATCCTGCCACGCATCAAAGTTTGGTAACGGTGGATACGAACGCAGCCCGCTCTCCCAAACGATTTTATACCGCAAAACCGTTAGCCACAATCCCCCTTCCGATTATTCTTCATATGAGTTACGAAGCAAACGGTAAAATAATTGGATTGAAAATTGAGATTTAAAAAAGTGAAAAATATTAAAGCTTTGATAATTAAAAACTTAATTTTACCGTTAGCCACAAGCAAAACAAACAGCAATGACAGAAGATAAACCAAGACTTTCAAGATTGACTGCAATGGTTACACAATTACAATCAAAACGGATTGTAACTGCCAAAGAGATTGCTGAAAAGCATAATGTCAGCATTAGAACAGTTTATCGAGACATTCGAACACTTGAAAAGTCGGGAATTCCAATTATAACCGAAGAGGGGAAAGGCTATTCCATTATGGAAGGCTATAAAATTCCTCCGGTAATGTTTACTCAAGAAGAGGCGAACGCATTAATTACCGCGGAACAACTAATCAAAAAAAACAAAGACCAATCTTTAATTGAACAATACGAAAGTGCAATAATAAAAATTAAATCGGTCTTAAAATACACTCAAAAAGAAAAAGCGGAATTATTGACTAACAGGATACAGGTGCGTAATAATCTTAAGAATGAAAGGACAAGTAATCATCTTATTCAATTACAATCCGCTGTTTCAAATTATCAGACGATAAAAATTGATTATCTATCATTGAAAAACGAGCAAAGCCAATGAGAAATAGAACCATTTGCACTTTACACGACAAAGGACAATTGGGTACTTATTGCATTTTGTAAACTAAAAAATGATTTTAGAGCATTCCGTCTTGATTGCATCCAAAAAATCGATATCTTAAGCAATCATTTTGAACCTCATAAAATGACTTTGCAAGAATATCTCGAAAAATGTAGTGAAAAATATAAAAACACCCCTGACACACCTTTGACACAAGGTCAATCTACCTTTGCATTAAATCATAAAATTTAATAAGATGCAAACAGTAAAAATTGAACCATTTAACATTATCGGAATCTCGATTAGAACAACAAACGAAAACGGACAGGCAAGCAAAGAGATTGCCGAACTTTGGGGGAAGTTTATGTCTGAGAATATTTTGACAAAAATCCCTAATAAAGTTGATGATAAAATTTATTCACTTTATACGGACTATGAAAGTGACCATACAAAACCGTATACGGTAATACTTGGTTGCAAAGTTGAAAATTTGAACAACATTCCCGGCGGAATGACAGGTAAATCATTTAATGGTGGAACTTACTTCAAGACAACAACAAAAGGAGACTTGATGCAAGGTTTGGTCGTTAACCAATGGTCGAAAATATTTGAAATGGAATTAGACAGAAACTATGATGCCGATTTTGAGATTTTCGGTGAAAAAGCACAAAATCCATCAGATGCGGAAGTAGATTTTTATGTAGGTATAAAACAAGAAACGAATGGGTAAATTAACATTAAAGACAAACCCAAGAGTAAATGCAGTTTTTGCGAATTATCCCGACTTTGTTCGGGATAAAATGCAAAATCTGCGGGAATTGGTTATAGAAACAGCAGAAGAAATAGAAGGTTTAACCGTTTTGGAAGAAACTTTAAAATGGGGAGAACCAAGTTTTGTTACCAAAAAAGGTAGCACTTTGCGAATGGATTGGAAAGAAAAAACACCTGACCAATATGCAATGTATTTCCAATGCACAAGTAGATTGGTTGATACTTTTAGGCTGGTTTTTGACCACAAATTTCAATATGAGGGTAAACGAGCAATTGTATTTGAATTAAATCAGAAAATTCCAGAATTAGAGTTAAAAGAATGTATTAAGGCTTCTTTGACGTATCACGATGTAAAAGGACTAATTACTTTAGGGATTTGATGATATAATAAAAATGCCAGTGGCTACACCGCATATAGCCAATGGCAGGCGATACAGGTAGCCGAATCTTTGTATTCCGCTCCATCATTACTGTATACTGACAATGAAATGCTACGAACCCTGCCACATGGCCATATGCGAAAACGTCAGTTTGTCTAAAAACCTCAAAATCGGTCAATTTTCGACCTCATTTAAGC
>CAZWGG010000354.1:5033-6080 GCA_964633305.1 uncultured Bacteroidales bacterium | reverse complement strand
AAAAAGCAGAAGATTGAGATTATGGCCTACTATAAATATTACGGTACTATATACTAAGAAATTAGTTACTATTAAGAGAAGGGTTTTTATACTATTAAACCCCGAATGGATAAATATAAATGAAAATATAATTGCCAAAATTATAACGGTAATAATAAAAAGCTTTCTTTCTTGTAATTGATTTATAGTTAATTTAAAATTGGAAATTTTTGTTTTGGTATGTTTCAAACCCTTTCCACTTTTTTCACTGGTAATAATAAAAGATAATGATAATACCAGGAAAAATAATGAATGTAAAAGGTTCAACTCTTCCAGCGAAAATTTATAATTTATTATAACCGAATAGGCGCTGGTACCTGCAAGTACTAAAATGGCTAATAGCAGCCCTGCAATTGAAAAAGAAGTATTTTTCATTTTCCATTTTTTTTAAGTTAGTTAATAAATAAAGGCTGTTTGAAAAGTATATAATTCTTTAATACCCTGTCTAACATTATTATAATAATTCTATATTCATGATGGCATTACTCTGAATAATAACTTTTAAACAGCCTGGTAAAATTAAAAACAGCATGAAAAGTTTACTGAATTGAATAATCAGAAGAAATTCTTGGATCATCCAAAACATCTCTTAGTTGAGAACTGCTGCAGCTTGATGCTATTCCAACACCGGCTATTGTTGGTCCTGCAATAGCATTAGCAGCATATAAAATCAATGCTGCCTGTCCGCCGGGAATCACAAAAAGGCCACCGACTACCAATGCTGCCCCTGCAATGGAGGCACCACATGTCACCCATTTTGGTAACTTTCCACCTTCTAGATTTTCCATTTGCTTTAAACTTAATTCTTTTGTTTTCATAATACATAAATTTAAAATTTGAAAACTAATAAATTGAAGTAGCGATTTTCATTTGATGCTAATAATATGTGTGTGGCCTGCCCATTATTCGTTAAAATATTTCATCTTGATTTTTTTTCATAGCAGGAAAGTTCTGCAGGATAACCAATGAATAAAAACCAGATATTTTTCAGTATCTATTTTGTCAGGG
>CAZWGG010000354.1:0-5023 GCA_964633305.1 uncultured Bacteroidales bacterium | reverse complement strand
TATCAACTATACCTTCCTATATCCAGCGACTTTGAGCTTTTCCTTTAATCTTTTGCCTGGTGTAAAAATTATCCTGGCCTTTTTAATACTCGCACTTACCACATCTTCTTCTTTTTCATGTCCCCCGCTGCTTATTCCCGGCCGAAAACTGCCCATATCTCCAAGACGTATAATATTTCCCTTTTCCAGTTCATCGATGCATAAATCTACCATAGCCTACAGTACGGCGCGTATATCAGCACCGCTTACCGTGCTGACTTTTTCAATATACCTGGTTAAATCTTCTAAAGTGGTTTCCCCGCTAATAACCGGTGAAGCATAAAACTTTTTTTCGCCCCCGCCGGCAATACCAGGCTGGGCTTTCTCAATTGATTTAAACGAAATTGCCATATTACATTGTTTTTTATAATATTTATTTAATTGTATTGTTGAAGTAAGATTTCACGGTCAGCCAATATGCTGTCATTCACTTTTACTTCTAACAATATTGAAAATTCAAGCCATTCAATTTTGCTTTTAAGCTTATTAAGGTCATTACGTATTTTTTCTATTCTTGCCTTTAATTTTTTACAATCTTCGTCGTCTATATGGGGGTCTTCTGAAATACTCCATTTTTCTAAATGCTGTAAATATACTTCAAGGCGTTTGATGATTATTTTTTGTTCTTCTATTATAATCATTTTATAAGATTTTTAAAGGTGCAATGCAATGTTATACAGAAATATCATGCTGTAAAAATTTATTATTCCAACTCATAAAATAGCAGTACCAACTAAACATTTATTTATGCAAATGATTTTTTTGCTTATTGGCCGGTAGAGTAAGCCGAAAAATAATTTGAATTAGTCCGTATCCGGAAGATACTGACAAAAGTGTGGGCGTATCATATTGAACGAATGTGAAAAAAGTATATCTTCACTACCAAAGGGAGTAACCTGCCCTTGAGGGAAGGGTTAAAAATATAGACCGTAAAACAAGAAAGTTGGTTTTCATAAGCTTTAGTAGGGCTGTCCCCACGAAAATGTCAATCGGGAAAAATGAATTTGGGCGTAAGTTAAGTACGAAAAAATGATACTATTGATAATTTTAGTAAATTTGTAATAAATGAAAACTTTGATTTATGATAATTGAAAGAATTAATAATGAGATAATATTTAGATTGCCTGGAGATATTAATGTTGATGATCTTCAAGATATGACTGATTTATTTGAATTCAAAGAAATCGCAAAAAAATCTAAAGCAAAACAAAAAGATGTAGATAATTTAGTTAAAGCAATAAAAAAAGGACGTTGGAACAAAACAAAAGATAAGATTAGTAAATGAGAATAGTAGTTGATACAAATATTACCTTCAGCGCAATTCTTAATACTAATTCTAAAATTGCAAGGATATTATTACAACCCAAGACAAATTTTAATTTTTATTCCACCGAGCATTTATTAAATGAGATACATGATCATAAGGATAAAATTAAAGAATTAACAGATTATTTAGACTCCGAACTTGATAGAATGATAACCCTGATAACTAATAAAATCAGATTTATTAATGTCCTTCTAATACCTAAAATAATTTATAAGAATGCTGAAAAATTGACAAATGATATTGACGAAGATGACTGTGAATTTGTAGCTTTGACAGATCATATTAAGGGCAAATTTTGGAGTGGGGATAAAGAATTACGGAGAGGATTGACAAAAAAAAATTGGAATAAATTTATTACGACTAAAGAGTTATTTGAAATCATGATTAAAAGAAAATAACCTACGCCCAACATCGGGATTTTATAAGCTTTAACACGCATTACACTGCTTTAAACACGAGCTATTCAAGGTAAGGCCTGATCATTTAGCGCTAAGTAAAAAAGACAGCAATCGGTAAACATACTAAGTATAATATTGAATTAGAAACTGGTGAAATCATTTCTCCATTGATTTATTCAAAATCAGATTGGACCGAGAAACATTCTATAACTCCATTGTATGAGAATGTGCAAAAAGAAGGGATAAGAATAAAATGATTGAGATAATAGATCAGAAATTAAAAATAGATTAAAGATAAAATTCAAAGATTATTTTAAATAAAAAACGTTCAACGGGAGTATAAATAAATAGTAATATAAAATTATGAATCAGTAAAAAAACAAAACTCTCTGTGTGCTTTCTGCGATTTCTTCTGCGACCGTCTGCGAGAAATAAAAAGGTACTCGCTGAAGCCCTCTGATTTGCAGTTCCACATTCGCTATTTAAAAAAAAACACTGAAATCAAAAAAATTATTCCAATGCACATTTTATTTATGCAAACAGGCAAAATGGTTAAACCAACCCTGCTTTTACTTATTCCAATGCAGCTTTGGTAATTTTTTTATAATAAATTAAGCTGTTACATTTGCGTTCAATATGAATTAGTTGATGTTTTGACGACCTTTTTTTATGCAAGTTTTATATGTTATAAATAATAAAGATGACTAAATCAACAATAATAAGACATTCTATTATATGGGTTTTACTAAATGTATTATTCCATTTCTTATGGCCCTTACCTGGTGGAATTGTTGCTGAAATTGCAGGCAGCATACTTACATCTAGCGCGTATATGTTAATGTATTATTATATTGCGTTGGTTGTATTTCCAAAATTTTGGCAAAAAAATTACTTATTATTCTTTATAGCTATTATAATAGGGTATGTATTTTATAATGGGTATTATTACATTATTGGTAAATATGCTTTACCGTTTGTAGGTTCCAAATCAGCTTTAGTGTACCTACCTGTCGCTAGTTATTTAAAGGGAAATGCATTAATTTATTTTTTTATAGTGACTTGTGCTGCTGCCTGGCATGTAAGTAGGGATAGCCTTAAAAAAATTAACGAGCAAAACAAGAGAGAAAATTCACTGGTAACAAGGGAGCTGAATTATCTAAAGGCCCAGTTTAATTCACACTTCATGTTTAATTTTTTGAATTTTTGCTATAGTCACGTGCATAAATATTCCGGTAAAGCAGCAGCTTCTATCGACCTGTATTCAAACATGCTAAGGTATTCGCTATATACCGGAACAAAAGAAAAAGTTTTGTTAAACCATGAAATAGAGTATATAGAGAATTTTATTGAATTGCAACATATTTTAAAACCTGGGCATTTTGTACGGTTTATCCATGAAGGGGAAACAGGAAACACGTACATAGTACAGGGTATTTTAATTACATTTATTGAGGCGGCCCTTGACCAAGCTGGCCTGGATAAGGTAAAATCCCCATTGTTTATAGAACTAAAGGCGGATAATGCTTTTTTAAGCCTGGCCATTAAAAAAGAGGGCCCCGGCAATATTGGGGCAAAAACAGGCTATGATGTAAGCGAATTTAAACAACTGCTTGATTTATTTTATGAAAACCGGTATAAAATTAGCATGAACAATGGCAATACAATAGGCCATTTGGTATTGGAGTTATGAAATTAAAATATCCACGAATTCACGAATAAAGAAAGAAAACCTGTAAGTTTAATCAGAAATACCTTTTATTCGTGTCATTTATATCCCAATTTATTATTCGTGCATTCGTAGCTACAAGAATTACAAAACAACATAATTAACACATAAACTAAATAAAAATGAAAAAAACCTATTTCTTAATCTTAACCGCTTTTATTTTTTTTACATCATGCAAGCAACGCTAGTGGAACATTACCATTGGAATTATCCTTATATAAAGCCGGACACTGCCGTTGATATGTATTACGGCAAAAAAGTGGCTGACCCTTTCCGCAACCTCGAAAACATGGAAGATTCAACCGTACAGGCCTGGTTTAAAGCCCAGCGGAAGTTTTGCGATTCTGTGCTTTCCTGTGTATCTTCACGAGATTCGTTAAAAAAGGAAATAGATGAACTGAATTATTCGTCAAACATAAGAGGGCTTATGCCACGGGCTGCTGATAACGGCATATTTTACCTGCGGTATTATTTAAAAGAAAATGTTGATTCGTTATTTTTCAGCAAAGGGCCGGACGAAAAACGTGTTGCCTTGTTTTCCACCGACAGCTTAAACAAAAATTTTAATTCACATCATATCATCGATTATTATGAGCCGTCACGTGATGGCAAGTATATAGCCTTTGGCGTATCGTCCGGGGGCGATGAAAACTCCGATCTTTATATAGTAGATGTTGAGAAAAAAAAACTATTGCCTGAGAAAATTGAAATGGCAAGATCTGGTAATCCCCAATGGCTTCCAAATGGAAGTGGATTTTTTTACAGACAATTACGTTATAAAAACGAAAAAATGTTTGAAGACTCAAAAATTATGTTTCATAGAATAAATACCAATCCTGCAACCGATAAGGAAATTTTTTCAAGGGCAGTTACTAACCATGTAAACCTTGATAAAATAGATTTTCTTATGTTATTTGTCTATCCAGGTACTAATAAAGTTCTAGTTCCTGTTATACGGGGAACATCAAGTTATTGTGCTGTATACTATGCTGAAATAGAAGAAGTAATTGCTAAACAGGCCAATCAAATCAATTGGAAAAAGGTTTGTCCATTTGAAGAAAAGGTCGAGGATTTTTGTTTGTGGGGAGATAATCTATTCTATTTGCATGTAAACAACAACCCGAATGGTGAAATGATAAAAGTAAAACTGGACAATCCTGCACAAAAGGAAGTTATCTTCAAAAAACAAGCCAGTATATTAAAACACCTGTTAATTACAAAAAGTAATATATATCTCGTATACACAGAAAACGGGATTGACCGTTTAGTAAGTTTTACCTTACAGGGAACAAAACCTGAAGAAATTGTTTTGCCCGTGAAAGGAACAATAGATTTAACACCTTCGTTCTCGGTACCACCTAATTATACGAATTCAAATGATTTTTTTGTGGCGTTGGAATCATGGGATACGGAATGGGGGCTTTACCATTACAATAAAGATAACAAAAAAACTACAAGGCTAAACATTTGTCCGGCAGGAAAATACGATAAATCGTCTGATTTGGTTGAGGAAGAAATTGAAGTGCCTTCATA
>CAZWGG010000353.1:5402-6088 GCA_964633305.1 uncultured Bacteroidales bacterium | reverse complement strand
GTTTTCTTATCAAAGACTTTAAAAAATAGGAGTTTTCTGGCAGGCACTAATTATGGGAAGATTTCGTTAAAACTTAATTCAGAAAAGGTTATGCCTAAACTACTGAAAACAAAGGCATCTATGATATCAATTTTTCTACTCCATGTATACAACAAATACACTAAAAGATTGAGTATCCAGAGAATAATTTAATTCATTGTCTATAATCTCAACGCTTTTTTCTTCTGGCACTACATTTTCAGGGTTTTCAATGGAGTTATACGCGGTTAAATCAGCTGAAGACAATACTTTTACTACCCCTGCTTCTTTCAAAGATGAATTGCCTTTTAAATTTATGATAACAGGAACTATTTCAGATGAAGCATTGACAAGCTTAATATAGATGATTTTTTTGTTTTTATCGATGGTAGAGCTTGCATAAAGATTATGCTGTCCTATAAGAGCTTCATTATTTACAGTAATGGGTATAACATGAGTGCCAGCGTGTGTGGAATATAGTTTCTGTACATAATAATTAGGGGTTCCCACAACATGCAAATTATCAAACCATATTAGGTCAGGTCTCCATTGCCAGGCATCTACATGAGCAAATAAAGGGGCATAAGAACACATGTGCACGATATCGGCATTCCGTTCAAGTCCTGTCATAAATGCGGCTTCGGACAGGGCGCTTAACCATGAGTTTC
>CAZWGG010000353.1:0-5392 GCA_964633305.1 uncultured Bacteroidales bacterium | reverse complement strand
TTGAAGTAGCCTCATTCTCTCCTGGCCCGTGTGCTGCATACTCTCCGGCAAATACTTTAGGCCCATTCCTGTCATACTTATCGTACCGGGCTACATGGGATAGGAACCATTCCGGATTTTGATAGTAATGTTCGTCAATTAAATCCACTTGCCGGTTCTTAAACTCTGCCCACAAATAGTTAAACCTTTCATCGCCAGGACTAGGACCTGAACCTCCTATAAGTTTAATATCCGGGTATTTCTCACGGAGTACTTTTGCAAATTCATCGTATCTTTCCAGGTATTGCTTCCCCCATTGTTCATTACCAATACCTATATATTTTAAATTAAAGGAGGCCGGATGTCCCATATCTGCTCTAAGCTTTCCCCATTTGCTGCTCACTGGCCCATTAGCAAACTCAACCAAATCGAGTGCATCCTGTATATATGAATCTAATTGATCCATTGCTGCCAGTTCTTTAGAGTTCCATTGACATGCCATGCCGCAATTAATAACGGGCAATGGTTCAGCTCCAATATCTTCAGATAACAAAAAGTACTCATAAAACCCAAGTCCAAATGACTGAAAATAATCGGGGGTATGTCTGTTCATAAATTCAGTATTCCATCTGTTTACAATAGATTTACGATTTTGTACGGGTCCTACTGTCTTTTTCCATTGATAACGAACACTAAGGTCATAGCCTTCAACAATACAACCCCCGGGAAATCGTAAAAAGCCAGGTTGAATATCTGCCAACATCTGCACCAGATCTGCACGTAGCCCGTTCTCACGCTGTCTCCAAGTATCCTTTGGGAAAAGGGAAACCATATCTACATCCACTATTCCCATGGAAATATAAATGTTTAATCGTGCTTTAGAATCATCAACTGAAGATGTAAGCTTTGTTTTGTGCTTCTTCCATTCCCCGGTTAATTCTGTTATAGAAGATTTGCCAACAATGTTATTGCTTGAATCAATCAATTCAATTTTTAGTACAACATCTCCACTACTCACTTTTCTTGCCATAATGGTGAAGATATATTCCATACCTTTTTTTATTCCCATCCCCCTAAAGCCTTCATTAATTAAGCCGTATTCATTTTCTTCGCACTCTATTCGTACATAACGGGGGTTATTTGAAGCCTCATCTCTGTTTAATATGTATATTTTGCCTCTGCCTCTCTCATCCCCTGTTCTTTTCCATCCCATGAGGGGGTTGTAAAATTCAAAAGAACGGTTTTTCACCAGTTCAGCATAAATTCCTCCATCAGCAGCAAAATTAATATCTTCAAAAAAGAGCCCCCACATGGTAGGTTGCACTTTTGCAGTTTGCTGATCATATAATACATCTATTTTATTTTGTGCAAAAGAAGCAACAATAAGAACAATGATGCATAGTAACGATATTGCTAATCTTCGCATGATAAAGATTTTTTATTCAAATGAATTTTTTGGTAAGTGTAAAAATAATAAAAGAGAAACAAATTTACTTCATTTCTCTTTTATGTACCCGGGGCGGGACTTGAACCCGCACAGCCATTAATGGCCACTGGATTTTAAGTCCAGCGCGTCTACCAATTCCGCCACCCGGGCGGATTATAAGGTGATTGATCAATCTTCAATAACCCCATATAGTAACCTAAATTTTGTAGTTTTTTTTGAAGCTAAGAAAATTTATACTGATTCTTTGGCTTCTTTCATTAACTCAAAATAAAAAAGAGCGGAAAACGGGACTCGAACCCGCGACCCCGACCTTGGCAAGGTCGTGCTCTACCAACTGAGCTATTTCCGCAAAAGAATTTAATGCCACAATTAAAAGAACTTTGCTTATAAAATCTGTTTTAGAAAACTAATTTTTGTAATCCAAAATTAATTATTTTCTTAAAGATTCTTACTCTCATTTGAGAGGTGGGTGCAAATTTATCTAAATTTTTAATTCTACAAAAAAATCAATGTATTTATTTCTTCTTCGGTGAATCATCTAATCCGGTTATTTTCTTAATCTCATTTAGTTTATTTAATGCTTCAACCGGCGTTAGATTATTAATATCCATATTTTTGATTTCATCACGGATTTGTTTTAATACAGGATCTTCAAGTTGAAAAATACTGAGTTGAAAACCTTCTCGTTTTTCAGCCAAATCGGCTATCGGCTTTGTCAAAGATTTTTTAGTGTGTCCTTTTTCCAGTTCAACAAGTATTTCATTTGCCCTATTTACCACACTTTTTGGCATGCCTGCCATGCGGGCAACATGTATCCCAAAGCTATGTTCGCTTCCACCCTTTTTAAGTTTTCTTATAAATATTACTTTATCTTGTAGTTCTTTAACAGAAACATTAAAGTTTTTCACTCTTTCAAAAGAGCCTTCCATTTCATTCAGTTCATGATAATGTGTGGCAAAAAGAGTTTTTGCTTTTGCTTTTGGGTGTTCATGAATATATTCAACCATTGCCCATGCAATAGAAATCCCGTCGTAAGTACTGGTACCTCTGCCAATCTCATCCAACAAAATAAGACTTCGATTTGAAAGATTATTTAATATGCTGGCCGTTTCATTCATCTCAACCATAAAAGTCGATTCCCCTAATGAAATATTATCGGAAGCCCCTACCCTTGTAAATATCTTATCTACATAACCTATTTTTGCCGATTCGGCCGGAACAAAACAGCCAATCTGAGCAAGCAATACAATAAGTGCAGTTTGCCTCAGTAAGGCCGACTTACCTGACATATTCGGCCCGGTAATAATGATAATTTGTTGTGAAGTATTGTCAAGATAGACATCATTAGTAATATACTCTTCATCATAGGGCAGCATACGTTCAATAACAGGATGACGTCCTTGTTTAATTTCAATTGTTTCGGATTCATTGACCCTTGGCCTGAAATATTTATATTCAGTAGCACACAGAGCAAATGACAACAAACAATCGAGTTTAGCTATCAGTGAAGCATTTAATTGAATAGTAGCAATATAATCCATAAGACTTACCACTAACTCATTAAAAAGGGTTGTCTCCAGTTCAATTATTTTTTCTTCTGCTCCAAGTATTTTTGCTTCATATTCTTTTAACTCTTCTGTAATGTAACGTTCAGCGCTAACTAAAGTCTGCTTCCTGATCCAGTCGTCAGGCACTTTATCTTTATGCGTGTTTCTTACTTCAATATAATACCCAAAAACATTGTTGAAGCTAACTTTTAAGGAAGGTATTCTTGTTTTTTCACTTTCCCTTCGCTGTAATTCAAGAAGATAATCCTTACCTGAAATAAGAATATCCCTAAGCTCATCAAGCTGTTTGGAAACTCCTGAAGCAATTATATTGCCTTTATTAAGTTGATTTGGAGGATCGGGATTTATTTGTGAAGCTATTTTTTCACGTATTACATTGCACGGGTTTAGTTGCTCGGCAATTTTTATTAATGGTACTTCATTCGAAGCTTTGCACAATTCTTTAATAGGAATAATTGCGGCAAGTGCATTTTTAAGATGAACCACTTCACGAGGAGTAATTCTTCCCAAGGCTACTTTAGAAATAATTCTTTCTATATCGCCAATGACAGAGATTTGTTCTTCAATCTCGGAACGAAACCCAGTATTTTTTAAATAATATTCAACAATATCAAGCCTTTCGTTAATTGGATGAATCTCTTTTAATGGTAAGGCAATCCATCTTTTTAACATTCTCGAACCCATTGGCGAAACAGTTTTATCAAGAACATCAACAAGTGTTTTAGCTCCCTCATTGATAGATTGGAATAGTTCCAGGTTCCTTATTGTGAACTTATCGAGCCATACATAGTAATCTTCTTCAATACGTGAAAAGGAAGAAATGTGTTGAATATTATGATGTTGGGTTATTTCAAGATATTGAAGAATTGCGCCTGCAGCAATAACTCCGAGTTTTAAACCGCTAACGCCAAACCCCTTTAATGATGTAGTTTCAAAGTGTCTTAAAAGCTTTTCTGTGGAAGATTCACTCGTAAAAATCCAATCTTCAAGTTTGTATGTGTAAAATCTATTCCCGAACAGGGCATGAAATTGCTTTTGTTTACTTCTTTCAAAAAGAACTTCTTTAGGAGAAAAACTGTTAAGCAATTTATCAACATAATCAGGATTGCCTTCAGCAGTAAGAAACTCACCTGTTGAAATATCGAGAAAAGCAACCCCCGTAAGTGAATTATCAAGATAGACACAGGCGAGAAAATTATTTTCTTTGTGTTCAAGCACATTATCACCTAAAGCAATTCCTGGTGTTACTAATTCTGTAATGCCTCTTTTAACAATCTTTTTGGCCAGTTTTGGGTCTTCAAGCTGTTCACAAATAGCTACCCGTTGTCCGGCTCTAACAAGTTTTGGTAAATAGGTGTCGATCGCATGGTAAGGGAAACCGGCAAGATCAACAAATGAAGCTGACCCGTTTGCCCGTTTAGTCAAAGTAATGCCTAAAATTTCAGAGGTCTTTATGGCATCTTCTCCGAATGTTTCATAAAAATCACCAACACGAAACAATAAAATAGCATCCGGATGTTTTCCCTTAATGCTGTAATATTGTTTCATTAATGGTGTTTCTACATATTTAGTTTTTTCTGGCACAAATAACAATTTTTTTGGATCATCTAGCCTGGCTTATTCATAAAATTATACTTTTATCCATACTAAAACAGGTTAGCCTGGTTTTGCCTCCATTGTAAATATTACGTCAAAGGCACTAGTTACATTTAGTTTTTGATAAAAACTTTGTGACCCATATCGGAACTCACTGAAAGTAAACTTAATCGTAATTAGTTTGATAAAATAATATTTATAAATTTAACTGGCTAAATTAGTGGAAACATAATAAAGTGCAAAAAATGGCATGAAAATGATTTAAACTATTTTCAAACAGTATTCTCAACACAAGCATTTATAAATATTTTTTGCTATTTTCCCAACTTATTTGGTTAGATTAAAAATCTTTAATAAAATTGTCAGGTATTAAATTTAAACAGTATTGTAATATTATATTAAGTGGATATTTTAAATTATCTGATTAATAATCTGGAAAATATATTGCTCGGTATATTTGGCCTTACCTTGTTAATCCAGTTGATATACTACATTGGAATTTACGGTAGGTTCCTTTTTTCCAGGAAATCAAACAAGAGCGAAAAAAAAGAACCTATATCTGTAATACTATGTGCCCGTAATGAAGCTGAAAACCTTGATAAGAATCTTACAGCTGTTCTTACACAAGATTATCCCGATTATGAGGTGATTGTTTTAAATGATTGTTCAAACGATGATACCGATATGATTTTAGGCAATTATCTCGAAAAATATCATCATCTTCGTACAACAACCATTAATGAAGACAAAAAATTCTCACATGGAAAGAAACTTGCACTTACTATTGGAATAAAGGCTGCTA
>CAZWGG010000352.1:0-6094 GCA_964633305.1 uncultured Bacteroidales bacterium | reverse complement strand
GACAAGACATCAATCTATTGAAACCCTGGTCAAACATTATGTTTATGATGAAACCCCGGCCAGCCCATTCCTGGAGAAAATCCTTTCATCATCCAGGGCAGAGCGGAGGGCATCATGATATCACGCACTGCTTTTGATGAAGTGAAAAAACGAGAAATGAATTATTTTAAATTACTCCTGGACATCCGGGCGGTTATCAATACAAACAAATTAAGCAGTAACGACAAAAAAATAACTGTCATCGATGAATTATTAAAAGACAACGACATGTAATCCTGCCAGCCTGGACCTTATTCCCAGTTCTAAGTCTCAACACCGATGATATTTTTCCTAAAAACACCGAAATAAATTTTCCGGTTTTATAGCCGGAGGGCCTTATGTTTCAGAAAAACTTTTCTATGAACCCAAAACCTTATAAAGAATGTAGGCGGTTTAATATGTGTTCGGTTAATTGTTGCCCCCTGGACACCTTCTATCCTGAAAGAAAATCATACCCCGGGGACCCGGAGAGAAAATGTTCAGTCTCAAAGAATCACAGGATTGAGATATCAAAACTATTCCCCGGAGTTATAAGATTTAAGGGAATGACTGTAAAAGAGTATTCAGCGTTTAAAGTATGGAATTCTTTAACACCAGAAGAACAGGAAAAAAGGCGTCTGGACGCAAAAAAATTGAATTTGTACGGTGATTTTAGACCTTAATCTTAAAAAATGTATATAATCAATACTAATTTAAGGAAATTATTTTATAAATAAATATTATAGATGTAATGCAGACTGTAAACTTTGAAGTACACCCTATCAGTTAAATTGATTACACTCTAAAATTATTTAAACATTATTCTTCTTAAATTAATTTTTTATCTATCAAAATGTCATTATAATCATCTGTAGTCATAGGACATTTAAAAAAATCAATTACCTGTTGCTTGTTATCTAATTTTAATTGCTTTTTCATCATATTTAATAAAGGATCGCCAATGGATTTATTTTTTGATCCATGTGAAAGATAGGTATATATACCGGTACGTTTCCCATTGTATTCATGATGAAAATATAGATGATGAGATTCTTCAATAACGAAACCTTTTTTTTGTAAATTTTTAGAAATTACCATTTTATCAATCTGCATTAATCTCTTCAACAAATAATTCACTATATAATTTCTTTAATTTAATTGCTTTACCTATTAGTTTATCTTCATCAATCGATTTATAATATTCATAAAAATGTATCAAGTGAATCATAAAATCATTTATAGCTTCTCGTTTATTTTCTCCAGAACCACAAATAGCAAGGTTTTTATTTTCTGCAAAAAACATTCCTTCCTCAACGTATAAAGAAATAGCTATAGGTTTAGTATTTTTTACACATCTTATATTTTTAGGGATGTGAATTATCGGTATTGCATTTGAAATAGCTTGCATTGAAAGCTTATCATATATGTCTTTTGCAATTACAGAATTAGCTGTATCAATAAAAGCTTCACATGTTTCATAAAAACGTGGTTTATTTTCCTGATTTAATACAGTCATTTATATGACTTCTCCTCTCATAACCTGCAAATACTCTTTTGTTACAAGTTCCTTAAAGATTTTTTTTGTAAATGTATGACTTTCAGCTAAATATTTATTTAATTTATCTATGGATAGATTTTCAGTTTTTGCATAATCAAAATCTAAAATAATAGACTCGTCATTTTTGTTATTTGATACAGGTAATATCTGAGTTGTAATATATCCTCCATCTGTTTCCGATTTAAAATTTATACTCAATTCTTTAAAATTAGAAGGGATAGACTCAGGTAATTGTAGACTAATAGTCAAAAAATGATTTATCGGGAAAATATCATTTTCATCCCGGATAAATGGTATTATATTTATATAACGAAGACCTGTCCGGCTTAGATTCTTTATTTTATATAATGATTTGAAAATGTTAAAATATTTAATAACAGTCTCTTTAAAAATGGAAAATCCTTTATAATCCTTTGTAAAAAAAGCAAATGAATTTAATGAAAGCATAAATCCTGATTTTTTATCTTCCGATACAAATCGATATGGTTCTAGAGACATTGCTTTTCCTGTTATCGCTGTAGGTACTAAAACATTTGGGTATTCATTCCGTATTTTGTTAAATAGTAAATCTCTATGACATTCTACCATAGGTTCACCTGGGAATTTTATTTCAAAAATAGTTTCTACCAAAGGAGCATTTAGATATATCTCAGTATCTTCCTTTAAATTCATCTCTACTCCATATATGATAAATTTAATACAAAATTCGTGAAAAAAAAATACTAATAACTTACATCTTAATATTTCAAACAAGAATAGTGCTTATAATATATTAAACTATCGTAAAAATATGAGTATTGTCAAATAAAAAAATATTTTTTATTTAAAATACCAGCTATTCTGGATATTATATATTCAATCCCAGAAAGATAAAAAGGTCAATGATTTCCTCGTTTTCTGGTTTCCAGGAGATAATTTTTCGGGTTTTGATACAAGATAAGGGTGGATTTTTATATCATGCAGAGAAAAGATTGACAATTTTTTATTTTTATACAGAATTAAAATATGGAGAACAATAAGAAGAAACAAATTGAAAAAGACAAAATAAAAAATAAATTACGGGTATTATCCCCAGATATTATTATTCAAAAAATAAATGCAGGTAAAGAAGTTTATTATAAAGACCGTGAAATAGATGGATTAGATTTTAATAAAATTAAAAATAAAGAAAAACGAATTATTGCCGGTTATGCTCAAATGTTTAATGTTATTAAAAAACCAATAAGCTTAATAGATTGTCGTCTTAAAAATTTTAACGCTCAAAAAACTGAATTTCAAAAGTCAGTTAGTTTTTTAAAATCACAGTTTTTTGAAGAGACTTCTTTTTCATCTGCGGAATTTCTAGCATTTGATACAAGTTTCTGGCTCACACGTTTTATGGGTAATACAGATTTTAATCATGTTAAATTTAAAGGAGATAATCTATATTTTAATTTTGCAATATTTGAAGGAAGGGAAACGCGTTTTTACTTTACTCAATTTTTAGGTAAATATGTTAGCTTTCAAAATACAACATTTTCGGGATCATATACTAGTTTTGATTATGCACATTTTAAAGGAAAAATATTTTTTAATGAATTAACAGTTGATACAAAATTTGAATTTACACATATAAATGGTCATGAAAGTATCATTTTATTTGATAAAATCGATTTTGAAACAAAAAAACAACTCTTCACTAATATTTCTGATATTAAAGAAATAAAATTTGTTGATTGTAAATGTTTTACCTGTTCATTTGTTTATTCTGATTTAGCAAATTTCAAGTTCATAAATATAACTTGGCCGAAAGATTGGAAAATATACGATGAAAAACTAATTAACTGGCCAAAAGATAGAACTGATAAAAAAGAAAAGGAAGCACAGGAAGAAAAGGTAACACAGGAAGAAAAAATACAACATATACGGAAAACTGAGGAAGAATATAACCAGTTAAAAAATTATTATAGAAAAGAAAATAAACATCGTGAAGCAGATTATTTTCATAGAGGTGAACTTGAAATGAAAAGGTTACAGAATCCAAAAATCTGTCGTTATTTGTCCTGGGAAGGATTATACAAATGTACAAGTAATTACGGTTTGAGTTGGTTAAGACCATTTTTCATTGGAATATTTACCCCTTTAATATTTTCTTTCTTGATAATTATTGGTTATATAAGTGATCAACATTTGTTTTATGAAAAAAAATTTAATGTTTCAACAAAAGAATTTGAAGTTTATCCTATTAAATTTGACAATTATCCACAGCCCAAAACTGTCCCAGTTCAAGTTAAAAATTCATTCTGTCAAAACATATGTAGGGTGATTTGTACTTCAATTATTTATAATTATTCAAACGCTTTTTTTATTAAAAATGAAAAGATATTCTCAAATAATTCATTTGTGTGGTTTTTATCCCGTCTTGAGAATATAATTGTAACTGCATTATTTATCCTTGCAGGTTTTGCGATACGTCGGAAGTTTAGGACTTAATATTTGATACAACCTAATTTCTCAAAATGGTGAACTAAAATTATTACAAATGGTTGTTTTTTTAACAATATAAAACGATTTGATGTTTAGGTATAAGGAGGATATATGGTAAAAATAATACATCCAAATGAGAGACAAATTATTGGACCCTGGTTAATATCTTCAGATAAAATTGAATTATTAGATACAATGATTAATAAATTATGGAATTTAATGGAAAAAATAAACCAACCCTTTATTGAAAAAGAAATAATGCATCGAATTGAAAGATCAAAAAAATATAATCAAATTGATGATGATATGGATCATAATACTATAGAGGAACAAGTTAAAAACAGTTATCCTTTTTCAAAAAAACACAAAACTATAACATGCTTTTTTAAAAATCAAAAAAAAAGTATTGGTAGTTCAGTTGATGATTTTATAAAAGATAGAAATATAAAAGACCACTTGCCAATTGGGATTGAAATTGAATTAGAATATGGCTATATCTCAATCAATATTAATTTTAATAGAAATTATATATTTAATAAACTATTTTATAAAATTAATGCAAGTGAAGAAATGGAAATATCAGATATTTATTATGAAATTGATAAATGGATACAAGCTGTTCGACCAAATCCATTATTACAATTTTGGCAAATAATTAGTCCATTCCATTGGATTTTATGTGGAATACTTGGTTTAGTTGTTCTCATTACTTCCCTACCTATATCAAAATTAAATTTAAATGATATTGCATATCGGAATGAAGTTAGAATGGAAATCCATAAATTAATTGACAAAGGGATTACAAAAGATGATCTTCCTAAATGTATAGATTATTTTTTAAGGTTAAATACTTATTATCTACCTAAAGATTATACCACTAATACAGGTACTATCAATAATTTATTTATAATATTTATAATAGTCTTTATTATTTCTGTTATAATATCGTTCAAGCCAAACACAAATTTGGCAATAGGAAAAGGTGTGTTTCGAGTAAAATTCTGGAGAATTTATTTAAAGCTAATCTTTGTTTTTATTCCATTATCAATAATATTACCTATAATATTAAATAATATAAAATTTTTTTAATTGATATTTATCAAATCAAACTTTACAGGAGAAAAGCACCCTACTATCTAATACAAGATAACTGTCAAAAAATTAATTCTATTCAACTTTATAATTTATTTGAACTGAATCTCTTGGTGTTTCACTACCATCATAGATTTTAAGTGCAAACGGACCGTTATTTTTGCTTACAGAAATTTGTACATACAAAGTTAAACTATCAGATGATTCTGGTGGGCAACTAACTTCCAAATTGGCATTGAATCCTTTTTTTACAGGCCCTATTATAGTTTCCCAAGGTACTCGTGCATCAATAATGAAGGCTAAATTATTAGTATCTTCATCAGTTATAAGAACATCAAGCTTTACACTAGAATGGATAGTATCACTGTCCACTTCATATTTAATATAGTACTCATCTGAATCAATTATCTCATCGCAGCATAAAAAAATGAATCCAACAGAAAAAAAAATAACCAAAATACATATTAAGTTAATTTTTAGCTTTTTCATTTTTTATCCTCCAAAATAGAAACAAATGGATTAAAAACCCAATCTGTTTCTATGAATTATAGTTTATTGAGTATATCAGATTCTTACAACAAATAAAAGTCTTGGCTTTAAGTAGACGAGAGAACCAGGCCTTTAAAAATTGAATCTTAAGGAGCATTAAGATATGGATTTATTCATATCTTTTTTGCATTCATCCGGTCCCATTCCGCAGCCTCTTGATAAAAATACTCAAAAGTCTGTTGTTCTGCTTCTTCCGGAGGGAGCCAGACCACTTTTCCAGTAGCTTCCTGTATTCCGGTTTCGGCTTCTGTATGCAGGTCAGCCATTGTAATCAACCGGCACTTGATCAGACCTGAATCTTTTTTTTCTTTTTGTTCGGTCTGTAATTGTTCAAGTTTCCGTAAACGTTTATTCAGATTTATCATATAAATCCTCTTCAAGTTTTTCGATGCGTCGGAGTATATCCAGCTC
>CAZWGG010000351.1:2483-6098 GCA_964633305.1 uncultured Bacteroidales bacterium | reverse complement strand
CATTTTAGCTTGTCTGAGAAAATCAGCAAAACCTAAGTAATGCCCTATCTCCCTCGGTTTCAATATTAGGAACATAAATTGCTTTAAGCTTTGATGCAGCCAGTTGCTCTGCAATTTTCCGGCTGTCCCGGGCATCTTCTTTTTGCTTTCGCTCTTTATCGGTAGTGGGTATATCCGCAGGGTTCACAACTATATTTTTTATTCCAAGTTTGTTTAACTCCCTATGGGCTGTAAATCCACAAAAACTGGCTTCATATGCTGAAAAGTAATTTGCCCTGGGAAAATTCTTTTGCAAATATGAAAATAATAATTCAGCAGAAGGGTCTTGTGAGAGGGTCTTATAAAAAGTGCCCTCAACAATAATCGTGGTTTTCCAACTTTTTAAATGTGTATCCAAACCAACGTAAATGTTTTTTCCAGAAAAATCTAAATTCGTAATTTTGTTATTCATATTTTATAATCTTTAAAGTTTCGGGCTGCTAATTTATAATAGCTTGCCCGATTCTTATTCGATTACAAACATAAGGGCTAAGTAGATAGAAAATATAATTTGCATTAATTTAATTCGCTCTATTCTAAATTAAGAATGATTTTATTATCTTACTTAGCTGAAAATTAAAATTTATGAATGTACAAGCTGAGATTATACGTTTGTTCAATAGCCTTTCTGAGACAGAAAGGAGTAAAGTACTTTCAGAACTTAATCAAAATTCAATAGCAGAGACAGAGCCCATTGAGAATGCTCAAGTTGTATGTTGCCCTCACTGTGAGTCAAAGCTATTTGTTAAAAATGGGAAGCATGCAGGAGTGCAAAATTACAAATGCAAATCATGTTGTAAGATTTTTACCTCCAAAACAGGCACTTCCTTGTATAGGCTGCATAAACCTGACAAATTTGAATTATACAAGGCTTTAATGTTGGAATCGTATTACCCGATAAAGCAGATCACAAAAAAGGTCGGTATATCAACAAACTGCATTTGACTGGAGGCATAAGATTTTATCCGGTATTTCCAAAGATGAAAAGTCATTTGAGGGGATAACTGAAATCGATGATATATGGTTTTTGTACAGTCAAAAAGGGCGAAAAGGATTAAAGTATTCCAGGAAAAGAGGTGGCAGCAAACGTTCAGGTGACAATGATTATCAAGCCAAGCTACTAATAACATCTGACCGGAATAAAACGACAAACATGTCTTTGGTCAGGGTTGGTAGACTAAAAAAGCAGACATAGAAAGAAAGGTGAGTGGGTTGTTTTCCAAAGGATGCACATTAGTTTCGGATAAGCATAGGAGTATTGCAGCATTTGCTAAATCGGAAAAAATTGAACATGTAAGCTTTAAAGCTTCTGAGCATACTGCCGGTGGTGATTACCACGTACAGAATATAAACAATATGACATCGACGCTTAAAACGCTAATCAACCATACCTTAAAGGGTGTGTCAACGAAATACCTTCAAAACTATGCAAATTGGTATCAAATTAAAAGTAAAAGACTTGATGCGGAAGAAATGGGACGAATGCTTGAACAAAACCAAAAGGCTGTAAACATACATTTGAATAGGGAAGCAATCTACAAGTGGTTCATTGAGTATTTCTCTAAGAGAACATACAGATGCCCTGTAAAAAGAAAGTTCAATACTGTTTTTGAAACGGAATTCATCTCAAAATTGAATTTTATATAAATCATTCATAATTTAGAAAACAGCCATTTAATTTAGAAGAAATATTTATACTCAAGGAAACCAGGTTTGCAAAAAATCAAGTCTGAATGTTCTGAAAATTATCAGTCATTAAACTGCTCAATTCAATTTTATATTGGTCTATATTTTCGAAGAAATCCATGCATTTTTCCTTAAATAGAGAGAATTTCTCATAATATTCGTTGTAAGTTGTCTTTTTCTTGAAGAACCTCCATAAACGTTCAATAATATTGAGATTAGGGCTATATAGGGACAGAAAGACAAACTGTACCCTTTGATTCTTATTCAGGAATTCGCGCACCATTTGAGAACGGTAGTACCTTGCATTGTCTAATATGACATACAGCATCTCAAAGGGCTGTTCCGTGAGCATCTGTTCCAATAGCGCTATGGTTGATTGAGAATTTATACTTTCTCTTCCCTGACAATAACCTTTTGGGGTCTATGTCATATGCCTATTCAAATGTGCCGCTGACTCCTTGTGTTCGGCAAAACTTAATTTACTTGTCCACCGGGATATTTATCTTTGAGCAATGTTTTAATCCCTTCTTCTTCAAATATTTTATGCCGTCTCCTGGCTTTACCCCTAAAATCGGTTGGCAATTTAATAACGATGTATTTGTTCATCTTCAATGCTAAACGCTTCAAATATTTTTCTTTGTTGTTTGGAGATTTCGCTTAAAATTTGGTCATTATCAATACTTGTTAGTTTAATCTTACTTAAGATTGCAAGCATTTCCTTAACAGTATACTTTTTAAGTAGTTTTTTATTTCTCATTATTTTTATTATTTCAGCTTGAAGAATTAAAGAAATAAATTTTATAAATAGTCGGGCATCAGTATTGTATTGACTATGGGCCCTTAATCTATCTCCATCCATTTCATTCTTTAATAGATCAAATACTTTTTCGACATTGTCTTTATTTCTGTACTTTTCTATAATATCATATTTAGTAAAATTACCACGATTTGTAACCAGGATGAAATAGCCAAATTTTGAAATTTTTTCTTTAATTTTTTTTATGTTTCTTTCCATGATTCCCGTTACCCTGTTCCACTTAAAAAAGTCTTGATATTTTTTAATGATATTATTTTCTTTAAATGTTATAGCCTCTTTTAGACTGCCAAATTTTTTATTTTGTAGTGTAGTGTTCTCGATTTCTATCAAATCCTTAACAAGCTGCTGTCGTTGATCTAATTCTGCTTTTTCATTTAAGAAAATATGAGAAGCGAATTTTTTCTCCTCAAAAAAAATCTTAGACTCAACATGTGATAACAGCTCGTTATTAAATTCAAAATTATTAGTAACATCATGCAATTGTTTTTTATGGGTTTTAATAAGTTCCTTTACTTTTTTTAAACTAAAAGAAAGTGGTTGTATAAATGAAATCTCATTTTTTTTGTCACTCATTTCTATGATGTTTGAGGTGCTAAAAAATCCTCGATCAAGAACGAACATAAATTCTTTTAATCCCAACTTTTTTAAATAAGCCATACAATTCTTTAATGTTTTTACGTCTACTATGCTGCCTGGATATAACCAGTAGAAAATGGGTAAATTGTTTTTTCCACAGAAAACCATGCCCAGATTAATTTGTGGGAGATTTCCATGATCCCGGTTATATCCCCATTCTATAAAATCAATATTTGTTGAATAACTTGAAATGGAAGTGATATCATAAAATATGGCGTCTATAGGTTGAAGATGATCAATCCATTGCTCAAGAAAATTAAATCTAAGCTGCTGCTGAAGGCCTAATTCAGCACAAAGCTCTTCGCGCCCGCCGCCGTTACCCGCAGCCCGAACCCTGCCAAGTCTCGATCCCAGATGAAGCGCTGTCCGCTCTTGGGCGGCTCGGCCGGTCGCACCATCACCGTGCGGCGCAACCTCGGCAACGGTTGGGAGGTGGT
>CAZWGG010000351.1:0-2473 GCA_964633305.1 uncultured Bacteroidales bacterium | reverse complement strand
CACATAATTTAGAAATTGCTGATGAATCCATCTTCTTTGCGTGTGGAAGATAATGCTCCTCATGCCAAAATGGGAAAAGATAATAAGGAGATGCTTCAATAATTTCATAATAGACTAATGCGATAATTTCTCTATAATGGTCAGGAAAAATAGAATTTAGTATATCATATAGCCCCAGTCTTTTAACAATAATTGCCAAAAGAAAAACATTACCATAATTCTTGTGGATAATTTTAGCATTTAATGTTTTAATTCTAGAAGTTTTCTTTTTATTTTTTGGACCTATATATGTGCGTTTTTGACGGGATTGCTTTTTTTCCTTATCCCAGTAACTTTCTACTTTGTAGAGATAAATTTTACCTTTTATTTTTTGTTCAACAATATACGACATCGTTATTAAGTTAATAACGACTAATATATGAAATAAAATTACTGGATTACGCCCATTTAAAAGATTTTATTAACATAGTTACTAACAAAATAATCTGATTTTAAGTTTACCATCATCTATCGATAACAATTCTGCAACTTCTTCGTAGCTCAACCTCCTGTTAAGCAATAAGATCGATTTTATCCGGTCTCCTTCCCGAAAGGAATGCACTTTCTTGTGCATATGCTTATATGCTTCTATTTGTTCCGGTGTTAAAAAACCTGACATAACATTGCAAAGAAAAATAGTATTACTTTTTTTTAATGTTCATATCTCATTTTTTTTCAGCTACCTTTATTTTATTTTTCTTTTTTTGTTCAGCATCTGTATAAGCAAGATATTATCACTATTAGAAAGAATAAATAAAAAAAATCTCGTTTTGATGAGATAAAAGATTCAATAAATATTTTCGGAAAAGATGAACGTGTGTTTTATATCAAGTGCCTTAGTCAGAGAGCGGGAAGTATTACAAGAACTTAATAAACGAGTAAATTTATTATATGTTTTTCCTTATTATCCTAAAAAAAGAAATATTTCTAAAGATGATGTTATCTTATTTTGCAAGAATAATTCTATAGAATTTATTATTAATGATTTCTCGAATAGAAGAGCTAGAAGTTTGAAAGGAGCTGTTCTCGATTATTCGCTTGTAAAACAAATGAAAAAATTCAAACCTGATGTTATATATATTGAGACATTGGGAAGTCCATATTTAGCTATTTTTTACCGTTGGTTTTTTGGGAACGATAATACTATCATTGCTTTAATGGATTATAAACTACATGAACGTTCAAAAAATAAAACAAAGGTCAGTGAAAAATTTTACCGAAATTTCCAACTTAGATTTTATAAATATTTTCAATTCTTTTCATATTCACAAAAGGAATTATTTAAAAAAGATTATCCTAACAAACAAAGTTATGTAATACGTCTTTTTCTTGTAGATAAAGACTTACATAAGATTCAGTTACCTAAAAATAATACAAAACATGTTGTTAACTTTTTATATTTTGGAAGAATTTTTTATTATAAAGGTATTGATATATTAATAAAAGCTACAAATATACTTGCTCAAAAGTACAATAACTTTAAAGTGACAATTGCAGGTTCATGTGATTTAAAATTGTGGAATGAAGAATATAAACCGTTGATAAATAATCCTGATAATTTTGAATTAAAGATAAAATATATTCAAAAAGAAGAACTTATAAAACTTTACGGAAATGCGGACTTCTTTTTAACACCATATAGAGAAGTTACACAAAGTGGGCCCTTATTAAGGGCATATAATTACAATTTGATTCCAATAGTATCCGATGAAAAAGGTTTTACTGAATATGTTACTGACGGTAAAAACGGATTTGTATTTAAAAATGAAAAGCCAGAGTCACTCACAGAATCTATGGAAAAAGCACTATTATTATCAGAGAGTGATAAAATTCAGATTATCAAAGAAATAAAAGCATTTAAAGAAAAAGAATTCAATATAGAATACGTTGGAAATAAGTATATTGAAATGTTCGATACAGTAATTAATGGCAGATAAAGTTTTTGTTCAACGTATTTTATCTAATTGTAAATTGTTTTAATTAAGTAAAAATAAATTTCAGAAAAGCGTGAAAAAAATATTACGTGCTATCATTTTATCAAATGAAAATCAATATGATTATAAAAATTGGATTGAAGCATGCAAAAAAAGAGCTTCAGAAGTTCAATACAGAGTTGTTAATTTAACACTTTCTGATTGGTTAGAGGAAATAAGGAATGAACCATTTGATATTTTTTTGGCTAAACCTGGTGGGATGCATGCTTCATTTAAACAGCTATATGATGAACGGATTTTAATATTAGCAAATGAATTGCATTATAAATTATATCCAACATTACCAGAATTACTTATTTATGAAAATAAAAGATATCTTTCTCTTTTTTTAAAAGCCCATAATATACCCTCCCCAAGAACTGATGTTTTATATAACAAAGACGAAGCCATAAATTATTTGAAAACATGTAAATATCCAATCGTTGCTAAGCAAAATATTG
>CAZWGG010000350.1:0-6113 GCA_964633305.1 uncultured Bacteroidales bacterium | reverse complement strand
CAATATTATTTAACTCCCCGATAAGTTTTTTCTTTTTTCTTTTATTCCCCATACTTTCGTAAAAAAGAATACCGCTTATTATTAAGGGTTTACCTGGTTTCATTTATTGGTTATCAATTTAAATTTATCGTGTTTAAACAGTTTTAGTCAGCACTTTCTCATATGCTTTTCTTGGGCTTCCCCTGAAATACACCTCGCCACAGTATGAGTAGCCCAATTTTTCAAAGATTTTCATTATTGAAATTCATTGTATTTCAGTCTGACTTTCACGTCGCAAAATCAGTTGGCAGTACGCGTAGTGTGGGTCCTCGAAGAACTTACCTATTAAATCGTTACTATGTTTATTAAGGTACTCATGTTCAAATTACCACATTACCCTGCATTATATATGGCCCCGCTTAACTGCATTTTAGTCCTTTTGGAAGATATAAATGCTATCTTGTTTAACTATTAGTTGGTAAGCGGCAAAACGGTCTTTAATATTTAACGTATCAGACTCAAAATCGAATATAAATTTCCTGGTATTAAGTAACTTATCAACAATAATATATTTATCTCCATGTTCTTTTGCAAATTGAAAATATTTGTCGATTGTTCTTTTTTCAGTTGGTTTAAATGCCGAATAATGATGATCAAAGGCTATTACTCCTCTTATTGTATAATTAAAAATCTCATTAAAAACAAAAACCGACGGAGCTGACACCTTAACATTTTTCTCTGGCATCAGACTTGAGATATATTCTGTTCTCCTATATATATCTATTTTCTCTTCAAAGAGTTTTATATTGTAAACCCCTTGAACAATAAAGTAAAATAAGGACAAAATAACAACACCATATCTTAATCCTTTATTATAATCTCGAATGTTTAATATAATGTTAGTAATTACTAATACCATAAACGGATAATAGTTTAAAGCATATTTTGTTGTTTTACCATGTGCCAACATCCCTAAAGATATAACAAGTAAAACTAAATATATTAATAAATCAAGACTTGTATTTTTTAATCTTTTAAAAGAAAAGATAAGCGGGACAAAGAATAAAAGAGAAAAACTAATTTCTTTTATACTCCAGAAAAATCGCATTTGTTCTTTTAAAAGAAAAGCAAGTGGATTCTCATGATCAATTACATTAGGGTCGGTTGTTATTTGCAGGTGCAATTTATTAAGCTCTTCTATTGAATGTATATCAAAAAAATAGAGTAAACAAAGAGCAATAGCAGAAATTGAAAAAACAAAATCTTGTTTAATTTTCTTTTTTAACAATAAAAATATACCTCCTGCGACACAAAATATCAGTCCATTCAAGTGTGTAAATGCAGACATACCTGCGAAGCAGCCCGATAAGATATAGTAAAGATATTTATCGGTATGCCCCCCCTTTTTTATATAGTAAAAGCTAATAAATCCCAGTGTTGCAACCATAATTTCGGGACGGTACATGAAACTTTGATTAAAAAAGATGTTGTTCCACAACAATAGTATTGAAGATATTATGAAAAAATTTTTAGTATTAAATCCAGGATAAAAATCTCTTATGTAGAGATAAATATAAAAGAATAAGAGTAATGCAAACAGAATAGAAACAGATTTAAAAATATATATGTTAAATCCAAAAATTGATGAAAAAAAAGAACCTGCCAGCACAAAAAACTTGTGATAAAAGTACTGTCTTATTTCCCAATCATAGCCATAACCTCCATATAAATCAGATTTAACATAGCCTAATTTGTTAAAAAAAAATGTATGCCCTGCTATTACTGCCTCATCTTCATTAGGCATACGATGATAAAAACTTATAAACCATGTTATAACAACAGTTATAAATAACACAAGCTGCCAATTACATTTGATATTATTCAGATTTTTGAACATAATGCAAATTTGACGGTTTGATAAAATGAATATAATGATGATTTTAACAATTTAAGATTCTTCAGCGAAACCGTTCCTGTTTGCCTGTTTTGAAATTCTACGTCAATTTGCTTTACCCTGAATTTATTTTTCAATGCAATTCCTGTAATTATAACATTTGGTGCAAAAGTATCATCCGGAATATTATTTATAAAAGGCAAAAATTTTGATACCCTCATTAATCTGTAAGGAACATTCACATCATCCACTCCTTTTTTATAAAAAACATGCACAGATAATTTTGCAAACCATGAAATAATAAGCCTGGCTTTATTTCTCTTATCATACAAACGTTGACCTACTAAAAAATCATAATTTCCCCGGTCGGTCCATAACTCAGAAAAATATTTACTTGATATTTCATTATCTGAGTCAATCTGAAATAACCAATTTGAAGTGCTGTTTTCTTTATATGCTTTTAATATTGTTGGCCCATGTCCACTATTTTCTTTTGTATGCAAAACAACCTTTGGTTTATTCTTGGCGGCTTTTTGCATTTCAGATAAAGAATTGTCTCGTGAACCATCGTTATAAAGGTGTATTTCGAAATCAATATTTAAAGAATCCAAGCAATTATACCAGTCATTAATAACACATTCTATAATTTTTTCTTCATTATAAACTGGAACTACAACTGCCAGATCTGCCATGCTTTATATAATTTTTATAGGTTAGTAATGCTTTTTCTATCGTTTTGTCCATATCATAATATTTATAATCACCCAAGCGACCTCCAAATATAACTTTTTTTAGCTTCCTTGATTCTTCTTTATATAAATAATATGCTTTATTATTTTGACTGTTGTTTATAGGGTAAATAGGGTCTTTTGTATTTTTACATGAATACTCCCTTACTATTAAGGTCTTATTAATTAGATATGTTTCCCGTTCAGGATGCAGATGTTTGTATTCATGTATCCTTGTATAAGGAATATCAATATTTGCATAATTCATTACGGATGTTCCCTGGAAGTCAACTACATTTTTAACCTCATGCTCAAATTTTAGACTAAGCCAGTCTAATTTTCCGTATTTATAGTTGAAATATTGATCAATAGCCCCAGAATAAATAATTGTAGCATTCTCAGATATTTCTTTTACAATATCATAGTAATTTGTATTTAATAATACTTTAATTTTTTTATTATCAAGCATTTTTTTGAAAATAGATGTATAACCTTCCAAAGGTATTCCTTGCCATGTATCAAAAAAATAACTTTCATTGTAATTGCTTCGAACAGGAAGTCGTTTTATTATTGAGGATGGTAAATTTTTAGGGTCGGTTTGCCATTGTTTTTGGGTATACCCTTTTATAAAAGCATCATACAGTTCGAAACCAATTGAATTTGTTGCAACTTCTTCAAAATTTGCCGGGTTTTTATGCCGGGTACATTTTTCTTTAATAAAATCTCCTACTTCAAAAGGTTTTAAATTAATATTAAAGAAACTATTAATTGTTTCAAGATTAATAGGCATTTGGTATACCTTATTATTGTAGGTTGTAAGTACCTGATGATAATATCCATTGAACTCAGTAAATCTTTGAATATATTGCCATACTGGTTTGTTTGAAGTATGAAAAATATGTGTCCCGTATTTGTGATATTCAATTCCTGTTAAAGCATCTGTTTCGGAATAACATTTTCCTCCAATATGCTGGTTTTTGTCGATTACAAGTACGTTTTCTTTTAAATCATTAGCTATTCTTTCGGCTATTACACTTCCAAAAAAACCAGCCCCAACAATTACAAACTTAAAATCTTTTATCATATTTTGTAGTAATTAATCGTTATATTATTCTATCAATAGTTACCTAAAACTACATAAAAAGAGCTTTATAACAAAACCTCTCTTATGTATATTATTACAGGTTAAAAACTTGGACAGAGTGAGGATTATGCGTGGTTTTTCTTTTCTTCATATCTAAATTCATATGGAAATAAGTCATTGTCATCCTTTTTTGATTTTATAAAATGTCTATACTTCGTCAATTCAATGGCGTCTTGAATTTCTAAATTTTGTTGACTCAATTCTTCTAATATTTCTGGTGTTAAATTAGTTAGGTTAAATTTACCTTTGTGATTATAGATAAAACTTGAATCAGTTTCTATGTCCAATCTTAAATTAGTTCTCCATTGAGAATTACTTCCCCATCCATGTGAAAGGTCTAAATATTTTCTGTTTTTTCGCCTAAAAGTCCAATAGATCGTAGCATCATTAATTAAGGTTAAATCATATTTATCTGCAGATAGTAAGATTTTAACTCCTGCTCTTTTAATTATTATGTTTTTCAATTTGATTGCTGGAAATAGACACTGAATAACTTGAAAATCATTTTCACCGTTTTGGGCTTCAATTATCTCACAAGTAAAAGTATCAAATAATTTAGGTGTTTCAATATCTAATCCAATCAATTTGTTAAACTCAATGTATTCTTCTTGTAGCAATTTTGGCCCAAGCCAATCACCCTTAATTCTAAAGTAAAGACGGTTTTATCATATTCAATACTGTTAACTGACCTTCTTTTACTCTCAAAAAATAAAAAAACCGTCGATATGTGCATAGCTCTGATTTTACTATGGATGTGGTTCAACCGGTAATAATCGCTGGGGTTTGCAAAACGCTCATATTCCTATGTATTAGGTGTATGTGCCTTTTTTAGAGGTCTTTTTATTTTTTCTTTTCTCTTTGTCAGCCTTAATGAAACCGCTAATCATTTTTTTCTCTTTCTCTGTCAGCGGTCTTGGGTCAACAAAGAAATCCACATCTAAAGGTTCTCTAATCAATCCCATAATATTTAATTTTTAAAATATTTATCAATTAACTTTAATGCAACATCTGTATTGATAACCATCAATTGTCCACCAGCACTAATCGCACCAAGAGTCTTTTGATAATGCTCAATCAAGTGCATATAAACATGGTCTTCTCTCTCAGTGATGCTAATTAATCCTTGAATTACGTCGGGATTTCCATCAATCGTCAATTTATAAACATCTCGGTCAGGTTGTTTATACTCACGTTTCCAGTTAAATAGTCATCCGTTTTTTTTTGTAATTGATTTTAAATCATCTTTATCAATCAATGAAACATCGGTCTGAAAACTGTCTCCAGTTATGACATTTTGAATCGAATTAGTCAATTTATCAATCTCGATATCAATATGTTGAGGATTTCGTCTCATGTTACAAATTTACCAAAAATCAACGAGAAACTATCATGTTTGCAAGGTTTTTCTGGCATTTCACCCAACGGACAAGTATAAGTTTTGTTGAGGAACAACGGAGCAAATCGTTATCACGATACACAGGTATTGATTAGTTGTAATGCCTTTAAAGTTATCTCTTTCACCCCAATAAAATTTATACGGTGTTATGTGGCGTAAATCATTTTAGCTTTTTTATCTCGTCTTCAGATAATCCTGTCAACTCAATAATGTCTTTAATTGAAAGTCCCTTTTTCAGGGCTTTAGAAGCTATTTCAATCTTTCCTTCAATCTTTCCTTCTTCTCTCGCTGTATCCAACGAGTTTTTTAAATCCCGGTAATATTTTAAACTATCCTCATACGATCGTACCTGGTCTGGCGTAAACCTGGCTATCTCAGCTGTCTCAAATAGCTTGTCAAATATCCGCTCCCGCAGCTTCTCCGGAACCCTGTCCAGCTTGTTTAAATTCCTTAATACATAAAGCCATTTGTCAAACCGCGTTTCAAGTTCTTCTAACGTCTTGTTGAACTTGGGCATTTCCAGGTATATAAAGGTCAATTTATCGTAGAATACTTTGTTTGTGTCTATGTCCTTTAATTTAACGTCATACCTGAACTTCTTAGGTTCGTCTTTATCTGAATCGAACACGAAGTCAAGAATGGCTATAGTGTATACTGCTTTTAGCTCATAGTCCCAATCTGCCCGCTTGGCTTGTTCCCTTATCGGAAAGGTCGAATAATAAACTGTCCTGTCCTTGAAAAAATTTTGTTTGGTCTTTTGAAGTTCAACAATAAATTTTTCACCTCGCTCATTCTCACAATATAAATCAAATATGGCTTTTCTGTCAACATCTGTAGCCCCAAGGTGCTCTGTTTTTAAATATGTCAAGTCCTTTAGTTGTCCCTGTTCCTCTTTTAACAATTCGTTCAAAAAATCCAGCAACAAATCCTTGGTTAACTCTTCGCCAAAAAGTTTCTTAAATCCATAATCCG
>CAZWGG010000349.1:0-6114 GCA_964633305.1 uncultured Bacteroidales bacterium | reverse complement strand
CCAGATGATATAAAGAAAGATACAACTGGAAAGCTTTTGCAACACCAGACGTCTAGGCCGCTTGGATTAGACACATACTTTACAAGTAGGGGTGATGATAGGTCAGATCCATCTGATTGTGGGCACGGAAATAAATTCAAGATAATACATAAAATAGGAGAGGCGTGCCCCAAAAAGATATATCTTGATTTTAATATAATATTTAACAGGACATTTCTTCACGAGGGTTATATACAGGGATGCGACACAAGATTTGACACCGTTAGCCTTGAAATTGTCCCAGATGTTTTTTCTGCGATTACACCAGGCACAAACACTCCATATTTTAGCACAGGAGAAATGATTCTTCCTCCGCAGGTTGTAGGAATGCCAGGAAACTGCATGATAGATCTGAATGAGCTGTATAAATATACTGGAGGATTGGTGCTTATACCAGACAGCGATCAAGGTTATGCTCCAGGTTGCAATGGATATACACCAGCATTTTGGAATGCTGAGTTTGATAAAAATGAAAAAAGATTTAAGGACCTAACGCCAGCATATGACGGCAAAGGAAGATATAATATCTTTTGCGTCGAGAAGGTTCTAAACAGATTTGTCAATGATGTTCTTATTAATGGGTCTCCTTTTTATAGGCTACAGTCTTCTGATACATCAGAGCTTGGACATGGTATGCGACTAAGGGCTACCGCTACGACAGATATGGAAGATACTGATGATCATGATTGGACTGTTGCATGTATATTGACAATGCATCGCGACAGGACCTGCTAATGATAGGCGATATAATAGTTATATCAGATACCCATATTGAAGACAAGAGATCAGATATAAATGTCATCAAAGAGATGCTTTTGTATATTAAGAACGAAAAGAAAAACACTGTTATATCAAAACTTATTATCGCTGGCGATTTTTTAGACTCATGGTGTGCTTCTAAATGGAATATCGGTAAGATATTTTCGAAGAATCCATATTTTATTCAAAAAGTTTTTATCAAGTAATAAATCTTCTCGTCGGGTACTAGAGGCGGTAATATCAACAGCAGGATAGACCCTTCTGTTAGAGAGTTTTCTGTCAAGTTGAAGTTCCAGGTTACCTGTACCCTTGAATTCTTCAAAAATGACATCATCCATTTTTGAACCGGTTTCTGTTAGGGCAGTTGCAATAATTGTAAGCGAACCGCCATTTTCAATATTTCGTGCTGCACCAAAAAATCTTTTTGGCTTATGCAAAGCGTTTGAATCTACACCACCAGACAGTACTTTACCGGAGGCAGGAGCTATGGTATTGTGTGCACGGGCTAAACGTGTAATTGAGTCCAATAAAATTACTACATCATGACCACACTCCACTAACCTTTTAGCCTTTTCCAATACTATATTTGAAACCCGAACATGCCTTTCCGCGGGTTCATCGAACGTAGAAGAAACTACTTCTGCTTTAACATTTCTTGCCATTTCAGTAACTTCTTCAGGGCGTTCATCAACCAGTAGAATAATCAAATATACCTCTGGATGGTTAGCTGCAATTGCATTTGCAATATCTTGCAGTAGAATTGTTTTACCGGTTTTTGGCTGAGCAACAATTAACCCACGTTGTCCTTTCCCAATTGGTGTAAACATGTCAACAATTCTAACGCTTAAGTTGTTGTTTTCTTTAGATCCTATTAATGTAAATTTTTCATTAGGAAAAAGAGGGGTAAGATAATCAAATGGTACACGGTCTCGAATAAAATCAGGATATCTACCATTAATTTCTTCAACTTTTATTAAAGGAAAATATTTTTCTCCTTCTTTTGGAGGCCTAATTGTTCCCCTTACATTATCACCGGTTTTTAAGCCAAATAATTTAATTTGAGATTGACTAACATAGATATCATCTGGTGAGTTCAAATAATTATAATCTGATGATCTCAGGAAACCATATCCATCAGGCATAATTTCAAGTACACCGGACGCACTAATTATACCATCAAATTCAAGGGGTTTTTCCTGAGTGGTTTTCTCAACCGGTATATTCATCCTTCTATTTGATTCATAATTAGGTTTCTCGGCTATCTCAACAGGATTCTCCGGGGGGGCTATCTTTTCAACAGGTTTTTGTTCAATAGGAGGATCAGGCATGGGATCATGTGTATGTTTTTGTTTGATATCAAGTTGCTCTATGGCCCTATCAAGAAGTTCTTCCTTGCTATCTTTTTTGACAATGGTCCTCTTTCTTCTCTTCTTTGCATCTGTCTGGCTAGGTTTTTCATCATAAGTATCAGAGGAGGCTACCTTTTCTGCCATAATCTTTTTTGGAGCTAATTTCCTATCGGGTTTCTTTGTTTCGGTTGCTTCAATTGCCTGTTGATCCAAAATTTTATATATTAAATCCTGTTTTCTCATTGTATCAACTTTTTTAATCTTCAATTGTTTAGCAATATTTCTAAGATCGGAAACTAGTTTCTTGTTAAGTTCTAAAATGTCATACATAATATTTAAGGAAATTATAAATTACAATCTGACCACTATATTTTTATTATATTTTTATTCAAATCCATTGTTCAGGGAAACTATCTGAACCTTTAAAAAGGAATTTGCCACTAATGAGTAATTGGTATTTATTAAAGGAAATTCTGTACAATAATAACTATTTCATTAGAATTACACAAAAAAAAAATAAAATATTTTCAAATCTTATGATTTAAAAAAATATTTTATAATTTTAACATATGCATTTAAAGAGCAAATTTGATTTGCAACAAGTGCTTTAATGAGCTGATGATTATCGTTATAGGATTTTTTCAAAGTCCAAGTCTATTATGAAATATTTTAGATATATATACTTTACAATTTAACCCTAATCAACTAAATTAATTTCCTTTTTTATGAGACAGCTCAAGATTATAAAACAAGTAACTAACCGGGAGACTCCTTCACTTGATAAATATTTACAGGAAATTGGAAAAGTTGATCTTATTTCTGCTGAAGAAGAAGTTAACCTGGCAAAAAAAATAAAACAAGGCGATGATCAGGCACTGAAAAAGTTAATTAAAGCGAATCTCAGGTTTGTTGTTTCGGTTTCTAAACAATATCAAAATCAAGGACTTAGTTTACCTGATTTGATTAATGAAGGTAACCTTGGTTTAATTAAAGCTGCTCAACGATTTGATGAAACTCGTGGATTTAAGTTTATTTCTTATGCAGTTTGGTGGATAAGGCAATCCATATTACAGGCTCTAGCCGAACAAGCCAGAATTGTTCGTTTGCCACTAAACAAAATAGGTTCAATTAATAGGATTAACAAAGTCTTTTCAAAGCTTGAGCAGAAGTTTGAAAGAGAACCTTCAATTCATGAAATTGCTGAATCGCTGGAGTTAGCCTCTGATGATGTAAAAGAATCATTAAAGAGCGCTGGCCGTCATGTTTCAATGGATGCTCCTATTTTGTATGATGAAGAAAGTACTTTGTATGATATTTTGTTAAGTAAAGAGACTCCAAGTCCGGATAAAGGATTATTAACAGAGTCATTAAGAAAGGAAATAGAACGTGCATTATCAACTTTAACTTACAGGGAAGCCAATATTATTAGGCTTTACTTTGGTTTAAATGGTAAACACCAACATACCCTTGAAGAAATAGGTGAAGAATTTAACCTTACACGCGAAAGGGTACGCCAAATTAAAGAGAAGGCGATTAAACGACTTAAAAATGTTACTCGTTGTAAAATGCTCAAATCTTATCTTGGCTAACGCTTATTTTTACAATTTGTAAAATACTTTTTGCAACCTGGGAATATAATTAAGAATAAAAGGTAAAGTGAGTTTTTTTTCACGGTTGAGAAAATCTGCTATTCGATTTTCTTAATTTATCTCAAAAAAAATTATTTTTGGCAGAAAATTTATTACATGAAAAGACTTATTGCACCTTCACTTTTGGCATCTGATTTTGGGAATCTGAAAAACGACATAAAAATGATAAATGAGAGTGATGCCGATTGGTTACACTGTGATATTATGGATGGTGTATTTGTTCCAAACATTTCTTTCGGGTTTCCTGTATTGAAACATGTTAAAAAGTATGCAAAAATGCCTCTTGATGTTCACTTGATGATAGTTGACCCCGAAAAATACCTAAAACGTTTTAAAGATATAGGAGCAGATAACTTAATTGTTCAGTATGAAACATGTCACCATTTGAATAGGATAGTTGAAGAAATTAAATCGCTTGATATGCGTGCAGGGGTTGCTTTAAATCCTCATACCTCTGTTTCTTTGTTAGAAAATATACTTAAAGAATTAGATACTGTTCTTATTATGTCGGTTAATCCCGGTTATGGTGGTCAACAATTTATTGAACAAACTTATACCAAAGTCAAAAAGCTTAGGGAAATGTGTGCAGAATTAAATACCGACTTGTTAATAGAGGTTGATGGAGGGGTAGAACTATCAAATGCAGGTAAATTATATAAAACAGGTGTAAATGTTCTGGTTGCTGGTACAAGCATATTTAATGCCGAGGATCCAAAACAAATGATTGCTGATTTAAAAAAAGCGAAATAAGAATAGATAGCTAAGAGTTTTGGGTTCTGGGTTTGAAGTTAAAATTTCATATTGTTTTACTTTGTTTCAAATAGTTTTGTGTTGTTGTATATTTAGAGTTAAAAGTCCGACCCTTTTTCATTAAAATTCCGGAGGGTAAAAAGTCTTAAAGGAGAAATTAAATAATCCACAATCTTGTAGTTTATTCGTTCATGATTTTTTCATCCCCAAATACCTTATTCCTCTATACCTTTTTATCCGACTAAGCTTTCACCTACAGAAAAAGCTTTCGTAGAAAGCTTACAGCTGTCGGTCAAAGCTACTCATTTACTAGCTATTCACATAATTTTCAAGGTAACTGAATGCTTCAGTAAGTTTACCATCTTGACAGATGGTAGCATTCTCAAGTATACTTTTATTATCACCTTCTATGATTAAGGGTATTATATGCTTGGATAACTTATCTCCAAAATCTTTGGATGCATCCCTTGGCAATTCACCAGGAAGATTATCAACGGCCATTACTGTAATCGAATTTTTTTCAAATGGTGGAGTTTCTATTTCTTTTATTGGGTTATAACCATAAAAAGGATGGCTGATAGACGATGCCCTGATAGTTGATGGAATTGGACCATTAATATCACAACTAATATCAGCAATGACTTTAATTTTAAAATCATCTGCTTTCATTTCTTCTTTAGTTATAAAAACTGGGGATTCAATATCCCAAAAGTGACAAGCAATAAACAAATCAGTTCTTTTGGTATAAGGAGAAAATGTTGATTTGTAAGCAGAGGGAAATTTAATAAAATGATTAAAAACAAAAGATTTTCCATCTCTCCTTTTTACATAATGTTGGGGTTCGATCTGTGCATAAACAGGTTTTCGGTATTCTTTGTTAATATAATCTTCCGGCAAAATTTTTTTTATGCCGACCATGTCCAATATTTTTTTTGCTCCACTGGCAACCCTGCCTCCTCCAGTAATAAGTATTTTAATAGGAGGAAGTTTAACTTTTTGTAATTCTGCTTTTAATTCATTCATATCAAAGCACTTATATGCGGGCTTTAGAGAGAATAAATTATAGTGTTTACCAAATGCTATTAATCCGTTATAAGCTCCAACGATTCCTGCCCAATGTCCAAAAGCAACTAGACGAACCTGATCGGCATTTGTTAAATATTCATAATCAATAAGTGTAATCCCTTTTTTTAGTATCTTCTGCAGAAGCTTTTTGTTGTGCGGTTGTTTTTTTGCTGTATGTGAAAAAAAAAGATATGTTTTATGCCCTACAAGACTTTCTATATCTACTTCTTTTATGCCTATAAGTATATCACAATCAGAAATATCCGCCACAACGGGAATGCCATATTTAACATATTCTATATCCGTATATCCACGAATTGAGCTTGATTGTACAACAATCTCTATTTCTTTAAATTTTTTTTTTAATGCAGATACCTGTTCAGGTATTAAGGGTACCCTTTTATCAGGAGGTGATTTGGTCTCTTTTACTATTCCTATTTTCATTTAGCAAATAAAATCTTAAAAATAGAGATCTATAAATGGTATCATCATGTAAAAGTGTA
>CAZWGG010000348.1:0-6115 GCA_964633305.1 uncultured Bacteroidales bacterium | reverse complement strand
TCATCAAAAGATATTTAGTTTTATTTGTACATTTCTTAATGACTCTTGCGATGCAGAAAATATTCTTCAGGATGTATTCATAAGTATATGGGAAACCAGGCAGAAACTTAATGAAGATTTGCCTTTTAGTTCTTTGCTCTATAGGGTGGCAAAAAACAAATCACTTAACTTTATACGAAAAGATGTTGCTAATAAATACTTCTTAGATTATGTTTCCAGACATCAAACCGATAGTGATTTAGCAACCGAACGAAAAGTAGATTATGAAGAATTGAGGTTCTATGTCAGGAAATTAATTAAAGAGCTGCCTGAACGTCGTCGTGAGATTTTTCTTTCCAGTATGGACGAAGGTCTTTCTTATAAGGAAATTGCTCAAAAATTAAGCATTTCTGAAAATACAGTTGATACCCAAATCAGGCATGCGCTTAACTTTTTAAGAGATAAAATTACACGTATTTTTGACCCGGGTCAAAAATAAAATTTATACGCATAATTAGTTTATTATCAGATTATTAATTAATAATATAATTAATTTCTTCTTACCCAATGATTCTAAAAAACAAAATTGTTTCGAAAAAAATTGAATTGTCCTTCACGGAAAAGTCTTATTCGTGTGTTATAATAGGTACATTGTTAAAATGTATTTAAAAAGGAGTAAGTAAGTTTATCCGGATAATAATGCACTCAACAAAAGAATTTGAAGGGTTATTAAAAAAATATAAAGAGGGAGACATTTCGTTTGATGAAATATATAAATTAAACTCTTATATGAACAATGAGGAAAATATCATTGAAACCGATACTTTTTATAAACAAGCCTGGACAATATCCAATAAACATAATAATGAGATTAGTTCAGCCAGGGTTTGGAAGAGAATTAAAGGTAAAATAGCCGAAGATTTTTCAATTAAAATATCTAAAACAAATAGAACAACTAATTTGTCGCGTGGTTTTTTGAGATATACAGCTGTAATAATTTTATCAATCATATTATCATGGTTCACATATCAAAAATTCGGAAGTAAGGAAGTAATATCAAAAAAAATATACAGTGAGTATAGTGTTCCTTATGGTTCAAGAAGCAGAATAGTATTACCTGATGGAACTAAGGTATGGTTAAACTCAGGGAGCAAACTCAGGTACCAGGATCAATTTATTGCCGGTGAAAGAGTTGTATACCTTGAAGGAGAAGCTTTTTTTGATGTTACCGCTAATAAGATTAAACCATTTATCGTTAAAACCGCCGAATTGAATATTCGTGTATATGGGACCAAGTTTAATGTGAAATCATTTTCAGAAGAAAATGTAATTGAAACAGCCTTGGTTTCAGGTTCTGTTGTAGTTGAAAAAACAGATATCAACGGCAGGATTATACAGGATATGAAAATGTTGCCCAATCAAATTGTATCTTATTCAAAAATTAGCGGTGATTTTACACTTAACACTCCTGGTGTTACTGCACAAAATCAAAATGAAAAAAAGCCTGTAACTTCAACTACAATAGACCTTACGAAGCCAATAAAGCCAAAAAGTATAGAATTAGCAACTTCCTGGAAAGATGACCGGTTTACCTTTAAAGATGAAGATTTTGAAAGTTTAATACTTAGGCTTCAGCGATGGTATGATGTTGAAATAACCTTACTTAACAAGAATCTGAAAAATTTTACTTTTACAGGCACTTTTGATAAAGAAACCGTTGAACAGGCGCTAGATGCTTTAAAACTAACTACTCATTTTACTTATACTATTGAAAAAAATAAAGTTGTGATAAAATAATTTTTGCCTATGAGATAAAACTTAAAGCTACTGTTAAAAAGAACCGGGAGATGCTGACACATTTCCCGGTTCGTAAATAACCAAATTATTAGTTATTAACAAAAACCTCAAAATTATGAAAAAACCATTGATTTATGTTAGAGGAGTAGATCTTTTTTTTACTCCATTAATCTTTAAGATCATGAAAATTACAACCTTACTGCTACTTTTTGGTTTGTTAAATGTAACTGCAAGTACTTTTTCGCAAAACAATAAGCTTTCAGTTACATTAAAAGATGCATCAATTCAAGATGTATTAGATGTGATAGAAAAGAGTACCGACCTAAAATTTCTTTACAGGAATGAGTCCATTTCCGGTCGCAGGATAAATATTGAAGCTGTGAATGCTTCCGTGGAAGAAATTCTCGATGAAACACTTGAAAACACAGATGTAACTTACAAGATGTTATCCAATAACCTGGTGGTAGTTACTCTTAAAGAGTTTCTTAATCAGCAACAAACTATCACCGGAACCGTTACCGATATTGATGGCCAGCCATTACCAGGGGTAAACATTATTGTTGAAGGAACAAATTTTGGTGTTTCATCAGATATCGATGGAAAATATTCGATAGAAGTTCCTGATGCCAATGCCTCTCTTGTATTCTCATTCGTTGGCTATGTTACTCAAACGGTGCCTGTTGGAGGACAATCGGTTATTGATATTAAAATGTCTTCCGATGTACAAAGTCTTGACGAAGTTGTTGTTGTTGGTTACGGCGTACAGAAAAAGGTAACATTAACCGGCTCGGTTTCAAGTGTTGAAGGCGAAGAATTAATGAAATCACCCGCTGTGAATTTCACAAATACACTTTCGGGACGTATTCCCGGACTCATAACATTAACCCGTGAAGGGGAACCCGGGTATGACAATGCAACAGTGAGAATACGCGGAATAGGTACATTGGACAGGTATGGAAGTGATGGCATTGATGCCAATGGCGCATTGATAGTTGTTGATGGCGTTGCAAACAGGAGTATGGATCGACTTGATCCTTCCAATATTGAAAGCGTTACAGTGTTAAAAGATGCTTCTGCTGCAATTTATGGGGCACAGGCTGCCAATGGGGTAATACTTATTACGACAAAACGTGGGAAAATAGGGAAACCTAAAATTACAGTAAACTATAATCAGGGAGTAAGTCAACCCACTGTAATTCCTGAAATGGCAGATGCAGCAACTTATGCCACTATGATTAATGAACTGGACGAATACAGGGGGCATGAATTGCATTTCACCGACGAAGATATCGAATTGTTCAGGAATGGTACCGACCCGTGGGGGCATCCTAATACCGACTGGTTTGCCGAAACATTTCAAAAATATACCCCTCAAAATTCTTACAACGGATCAATATCAGGGGGAACAGAAAACCTGAAATACTTCGTTTCATTGGGGGGAAAATACCAGGATGGGGTTTACAAAAATAGCGCTACTTATTATAAACAATATAATTTCCGTTCAAACCTCGACGGAAAAATTACCGACCATATCAATATCGGATTTGATGTGTCAGGACGCCAGGAAAACAGGCATTTCCCGACTATAGCCAAGGGCGATATATTCAGGATGATACAACGTGGTAAACCTACCGAACCTGCATATTGGCCGGATGGTTCACCAGGGCCTGATATTGAATACGGGTATAATCCCGTAATAATCTCTACAGCCCAAACAGGCTATGATGAAGATAAAAGATATATCCTGGAAGGTAATCTCAAGTTAAATATTGAAATACCTTGGGTGAAGGGATTATCAGTTACAACTAACGCGGCTTTTGATAAATACATTCGTGACCGTAAAAAGTTTCAAAAACCTTGGTATTTATATACATGGGACGGTTCAGTTGATACAAATGGAGATCCTGTCCTTAACAAAGGGGCCAGGGGACCAAGCGAACCCAACCTGTATCAGGAAATGGAAGATGAAAAAAGGATTACAGTAAACGGATTAATTAATTATCAGCGTTCTTTTGATAACCATAACCTGCATGTAATGGTTGGATCTGAGAGATATGAAAAAGATAAGGGGAACTTAACCGCATACCGCAGGTATTTTGTATCTGATAAAATTGACCAGATATTTGCCGGGGGAAGAGATGAGATGAATAATGGAGGGAAAGCAGAACAAACTGCAAGGTTAAATTATTTTGGCCGGTTCAATTATAATTTCAGTGAAAAATATCTCGCGGAATTTGTTTGGAGATACGATGCATCATATAATTTCCATAAAGATTCCAGGTGGGGATTTTTCCCCGGCATCTCCCTGGGTTGGAGAATATCTGAAGAAAACTTCTGGAAAAATAATATTTCATTTATAAACAGCCTGAAAATTAGGGGGTCATGGGGACAAACCGGGAACGACCGTATACAGGAATACCAATACCTGGGGACCTATAAATATGATGAAAGTCATTATTATGTTTTTGGTGTTGACCAGGAAAATCTGTTATTGAATGAAGAACGTATTCCAAATCCTAATGTTACATGGGAAGTAGCCAATCAAAGCAACATAGGTTTTGAGGCACAGGTGCTTGATGGTAAAATCGCAATGGAAGCTGATTATTTTTACAACCTTAGAACAAACATTTTAATTCCAAGAGTAGCTTCTGTTCCTGCCACATCAGGGATAACCTCTCAACTTCCGGACGAAAACCTTGGGAAAGTGGTAAACCAGGGATTCGATTTCCAGGTTACTTACAGGGATATGGTAGGAGATTTAAGATACAATATTACTGCAAATGGTTGTTACCAACATAATGAAATTAAATTTTGGGACGAAACCCCTGGCCGTCCTGGTTACCAGTTATCTACTGGAAAATCTATCCCGAATGACCCGGCCAATCCTGATGGCGATTTATATTACCAGGCCATTGGAATTTTTCGGGACCAGGCAGCAGTTGATGCTTATCCACATTGGCCTGGGGCCGTACCGGGTGACATAATTTTTGAAGATGTGAACGGGGATGGTGCAATTACCGAAGAAGACCGGGTAAGGATTGACAAAAGGGAATTTCCAAAATTTACCGGTGGGTTGAACCTTTCCCTTGTATATAAGCAATTCGATCTTTCTATTTTATTCCAGAGTGCTTTAGGCGCTGCCAGGTATATCAAAACCGAATCGGGAGAAATGGGCAATTACCTGAAAGAATTTGCCGATGAACGCTGGACACCTTCTAACCCGGATGCATCTGGGCCTCGGGCTTTTAACCGTGAAGACGAATACTGGATATCTAGACGTAACACCTATTTTTTGCGAGATGCAAATTATCTGCGACTCAAAAATTTGGAAATAGGATTTAATACGCCGGCAGAATTTAACAGTAAATTTAAAATAGATGGATTGAGGATATATCTTAACGGAATGAACCTGCTCACATTCGATTCGGTTAAAGTTTTTGACCCGGAAACCACGAATAACGCCGGTACTTATTATCCTTTAAGCAAAACGTTTAATGCTGGCATTACATTAACCTTCTAAAAATCAAGAACTATGGAAAAAATAAAATATATAATCATCACATTGTTTATTGTTACAATAGTAACGTCTTGTAACGATGACTTTCTTGACAAAAAGCCCTTAGGGGAGTTCTCTGAAGTAGATGTATGGAGCGACCTGAATTTAGCTGAAACTTTTGTAAACGGGACATACAGAAGACTAGGTAACCCTTTTGCTATTACCATGGTTTCCAATTATGTAGATGAAACCCATTTTACCCCTAACTGGGGCATCCGTGATTTCAATAACTCTTTGCTTACTCCCGATTGGATTCCCAGATGGGATGATACATGGGCCAATGCAAATACCGAGTTAATGACCTGGGAAGAATTATACCAGAGTATTCGGAAGACGAATATCTTTCTTGAAAAAATTGTTGATATGGAAGTTGATGAAACCCAACAAGACATGAAGGATCGTTTAACCGGTGAAATATATTTTTTACGTGCTTTTTTCTATCACCGTCTTACAAACTTATATGGAGGAGTACCAATCATTACCCAGCCCTATGGCCTGGATGATGATTTTTCAATTGCACGTGATACCTATGAAGATTGTATTAATTTCATTATAGAAGATATAGATGCTGCCATTGATTTATTACCTGAATCTTATGAATCAAACGATGCCGGCCGTGCAACAATGGGTGCTGCCATGGCGTTAAAAGCCAGGATATTATTACATGCTGCCAGTGACTTACACCATGATTTTACATGGGCTGCCGGCTATGCAAACCCCGAACTACTGGGGTATACACGCGGGAGCCAGGGCACACGCTGGCAGGCGGCAAAAGATGCCGCT
>CAZWGG010000347.1:0-6123 GCA_964633305.1 uncultured Bacteroidales bacterium | reverse complement strand
ATGGTTAGGGACTGATAATGGTATTTATATCATAAAATCAGATCCGTCAAATGTAATTACCTATAAAACGGCAATAAACAAAAACAGTATAAGCTCAAATCATATTTTTAAAATATTTGTTGATAGTAAAGCAAGAATCTGGATAGGAACTGATGGTGGGGGATTAAACCTTTATAATAGCAATGAAGAGACTTTTATACGATTCATCTCTAAGGATTATGAAAGCAGTAGTATCAATAATAATTCCATCCGTTCAATATTCGAAGATAGGCAGGGGATATTATGGTTAGGGACATTTCAGGGAGGCCTTAACTATGCACAACTTGATAACAGTAAACAATTTATCCACTATAAAAATGAACCGGGTAACCAGAATTCATTATCTTATAACTCAGTATCCTCAATTTATGAGGATAGTCAAGGTATTCTTTGGTTAGGGACAGATGGCGGGGGATTAGATTGTTACAATCCAAAAACACAAAAATTCAAACACTATGTTTTTAATCCTGCAAATCCAAATTCAATACGTGGAAATTCAATATTAACCATTACACAAGACAAAAAGGGAAGAATTTGGATAGGGGGTTATTTGATGGGTATAAATGTAATTAATAAAAAAAACAATAAAATAACCCGTTATGCACATACTGCTAATAATCTTAAGAGCCTTAGCAACGATGATGTAAGGCATATCCTCATAGATAAAGACAAAAATATATGGATAGCTACCAATGGTGGCGGATTGAACAAGTTTATCCCCAAATCAAATACATTTATTCATTTTAAAGAGGGAAAAGAAAATTCTATTGCCAGTAATTGGTGCCTTAAAATATTCGAAGATAGTTCTGGTGATTTATGGATTGGGACTTACAATGGTATTAGTGTTTATAATAAGAAAAAAAACACTTTTCATAATTACATTAAAGGCAATAATCCAGGAAGTATAAGCAGCAATTGGGTATATTGTTTTGCTGAAGATAGTATAAAAAATATATGGGTAGGTACAGCAGACGGATTAAACTACTTTGATAGAAAAACAAAAAAGTTTTCTACAATTTTAAGGTCAGACAAGCTTCCAAACTCGGTTATAAATGGTTTGTTAACTGATAAAAAAAACAGGTTATGGTTAAGTACTAACAAGGGAATTTCAAAATTTAACCCTTTTAATGAAACCATTAAAAACTATGATGTGTCCGATGGTCTGCAAGGTAACCAATTCATTCAAGGATCATATTTCATAAGCAATACAGGAAAAATATATTTTGGTGGATTGAATGGTTATACCACGTTCTATCCTGATAGCATAAAAGACAATACATTTCTACCACCTGTATACATTACTAAATTGTTAATACATTATAAGGAAGCAGAAATTAATAAAGCAGGTTCACCTTTAAAAAAATCTATTACAGAAACAAAGGAAATTATTCTTACACACAAACAAAATGTAGTAACAATAGGATTTGCTGCATTAAATTATTTAAACTCCCAAAAAAACCAATATGCTTACCAATTAGTAGGGTTCGACAATACCTGGAATTATGTCGGTAACAGAAGGGAAGCCACATTCACTAATTTAGATCCTGGTAATTATATTTTTAAAGTTAAAGCTACAAATAACGACGGATTATGGAATGAAAAAGAAACTTCAATCAAGATAACTATTCTTAGACCCTGGTGGAAAACTATTTGGTTTAGATTGGTACTGGTACTATTTCTTTTTTCAGCTATATTTTTTATCTACAGGCAAAGGGTTAAAAGTCTTAAAATGCAAAAGCTAATCCTTGAAGAAAAGGTAACCGAACGTACAAATAAATTGTCGGAATTAAACTCTATACTCGAAGAAAAACAAGAAGAAATAATAGTACAAAATACTGAGCTGGCGGAACACAGGAACAACCTGGAAGAACTGGTAAAAAAACGGACTGCCGAACTTGAAAAAGCAAAATTAAAAGCTGAAGAATTAGACAGGTTAAAATCATCTTTTTTAGCCAACATGTCTCATGAAATACGAACACCTATGAATGCAATCACTGGCTTTTCTTCATTACTTAACAGAGACAAAGATGAAGAAAAGAGAAAAACATATATCCACATCATTAACGAAAACAGTAAAAGATTATTGGAGTTAATAAACGATATTCTTGATATCTCTCTTATTGAAGCAAAACAGATAAAGTTGTATAAAGCACCTTTTGATGTTAATGAAACTCTTATTTCTCTTGAAAAATCATTCAAATTAAAAAATAAAAAAGACATTGATATTCATTTCATACAAAAAGATAAAACCCAAAAACTTATTCTAAATAATGACCCTTTCAGATTTCACCAGGTAATTAGTAATCTTCTGAATAATGCAATAAAATTTACCGAAAAAGGGAATATACATTTCGGATACGAAGTATTAAAAAATAATGTGCGATTTTTCGTCACTGACACTGGTATTGGCATAAATGATTATGAGATTAAAAATATCTTCAATCATTTTCACAAAATTGAAACAAAAAATAAGGTCAGATTATATGGTGGAATTGGCTTGGGACTATCTATTTGTAAGAAATTAGTTGAACTCATGGAAGGTGAAATATGGGTAGAGTCAGAATCAAATAAAGGAACAACATTTTATATTGTGTTACCCCATTCACAATTCGACGATAAAATTCAAAGTCCCACATCACAAGAAAAACCACTGCAGGTTAAATGGAATGAGTTAAAAATACTAATAGCTGAAGATGAAGAAGCAAATATGTTTCTCATTCAAGAGATACTGGAACCCTATGGAGCAGAAATAATATGGGCTAAAAACGGGAAAGAAGCCGTTGATTTCATACAAAAAACACCCGAAATTAATAATTGTATCATTTTAATGGATATAAAAATGCCTGTTATGAATGGGATTGAGGCACTAAATGCCATAAAAAAAATTAATGGAAATGTTCCAATAATCGCTGTAACAGCCTATGCGCATGAAAGAGAAAAACATGAAATTCTTATTCACGATTTTGACAATTACATTGCAAAACCTGTACAAGCAGAGGAATTAATTAATTGTGTCGAAAAATATATTGCAAAAACCTGATTCTTTTGAATATATGTTTTCGTCAATAGATTGAAACAAATAAGAATGAACATGATAGTAAAGTATACCTTTTTGAATCAAATCACCTTTTTTTCAAAATACTATATCAATCAAAACTTATAAATATTTATAAATGAAAAATTTAAGTTTTATTTTTTGGGTGATTTATTCTGTCTTCTTTTATTATTTATTGTCGTTAAATAATACTGTTTATTCACAAATGAATAGTGGGACTTTTGAAAGAATTTCAATTAAGGATGGTTTGTGTCACTCTACCATATCTTATATAATTCAGGATAGAAAAGGATTTATGTGGTTTGCTACATACAATGGGCTTAATAGGTATGATGGGCTTACTTTTACTGTATACAGAAATATTATCAATGATAGCACCAGTTTAATTCACAATGAAATAACTTTTCTTTGTGAAGATGATGAAGGCAATATTTGGGTTGTTAACAAAGAAATAGGCGGTCTTAATAAGTTTAACCCGAAAATAGAAAAATTTACAAGATATACACATAATCCGGACGATTCAACAAGTATTAGCAGTAATCTAGTTTATCATTTTTTACAGGATAAATCTGGTAATTTATGGGTGTGCACAAAAAACGCTCTGAATTTAATTATCACTAAAAAAATTAATAATGAAATATCAACTGTCTTCAAAAGATTTTATTATAATACATCAAATAGGAGCAGTTTTACAAGAATGTATGAAGATAGAGATGGTAAATTATTATTATTTGCCGAAGATTTGTACTATTTTGATAAGGAAAGCAGTAAAATTATTAAAACCAACACAGCATTAGCGTCGCCAGATATTGACGATATGTATATACATTCAGTGTGTGCAGATAAACATGAAAATCTTTGGATAGGGACAAATACAACTGGAATTATAAAACTTAATTATAATAAACACACCAAAAGTTATCAAAAAGTCTCACTTGGCAAAGTAAATGTAACTCCTAAAAACAGAAACTATCTATTAATTGATCATAAAGATAGAATATGGATAGGAACTGAATCACAAGGTTTATTTCAATATGATGAAAAAGAAAACAGCTTAATTAATTTTGTACCTAATGAAGTCGATTTAAACACAATAAGTGATAATACAATTTATTCTTTGTACATCGACCGTTCAGGTATCCTATGGATTGGTACTTTCAGCCAGGGCCTGTGTAAATACGATTTATATAAAAAACAATTTCATTACTTTAAAGCTGTAACCGGAGATAATAATACATTAAGTGGGAATATTATATCTTGTATTCATAGCACAAGGCCTAATGAATTATGGGTTGGTAATGATTTAAACGACGGATTGAACAGATTTATTTTTGAAAATAATAATGTGTCGAAAATCATTCATTATAGAAATGATCCTAATAATATAAACACCATTGGGGGTAATAATATTCTTTGTCTTGTGCAAAGGAAAAATGGCGATGTTTGGGAAGGAAGTGCCGGTGGAACTATTTCAATAATTAAACCTGAAAAACCCGAAACAAATGAACAGCCGATTATTAAAACATTCACACACATTGGCTGGTCATTCTCTATTTATGAAGATAGCAATGAAACAATATGGGTTGGTTCATGGGGAGGAGGGCTTGCCAGGTACCATAAAGGCGATTCATGCGTTTATTTTAACCACGATCCGCAAAATCCAAAAAGTTTGTGCGATAATATTATTTGGGCCATAACTGAAGATAATGCAGGAAATATATGGATAGGCGGTCGCGGAAGAGGCTTAAGTATTTTACCTGTAAAAGAAAAAGATAAATTAAATCCTGAATTTATTAACTATAAACATGAAGAAAAAAACCCAAAAAGTTTGAGCAATAATCTTATTACTGTTTTCTGCCAGGACAAACAGGGTACAATGTGGATAGGTACGGCAGGAGGATTAAATAAAGTCATAAAAGCAGACAATAATTTTAATGATTTATCTGTTAATGAAAAATTGGGATTTTTTTCTTATCATGTCAAAAACGGTTTACCAAACGAACACATAAATGGCATTGTAGAGGACAATAATAGAAATTTATGGATAAGCACTTTTGATGGCCTTTCTAAATTCGATATTTTAAAAGATTCATTTATTAATTATGATGAAAGAGACGGCTTACAAAGTAATGAATTCTGGCACAATGCTTATTTTAAAGATCAAGAAGGAAGAATATATTTTGGAGGACAAAATGGTCTTAATTTTTTTTATCCCGATAGCATAAAATCAAACCCATTTCTACCCCAGGTCGTTTTTACCGATATGAAAATATTTAATAAATCAGTTAGTATTGGTGAAAAAGTAAATGGTAACATAATTCTTTCAAAAACAATACATGAAACCTCAGAAATTGTTCTTTCTTACAAAGACAATATTTTCTCATTAGAATTTGCAGCATTGCACTATGCACTGCCAGAAAGAAACAAGTATATGTATAAAATGGAAGGATTTGATAAGGATTGGGTTAAAACCAGCGCCAAACGAAATTTTGCAACATATACCAACCTTCATGCCGGAAAGTACACTTTTAAAGTTAAAGCATCAAATAATGACGGATTATGGAACAAAGAAGAAACATCAATGAAAATAATTATTCTCCCTCCCTGGTGGAAAAACCTATTTTTTAAGATATTCTTTATCTTGTTGATATTGGCTTTAGCAACTAATTTTTATTATTACAGGATCACAAATCTTAAGAAACAAAAAATATACCTTGAAAAAGAAGTAAAAAAACGAACAAAAGAAATCCTGGAAAAGAATAAAACACTGGAAGAACAAACATATATTTTAAACGAAACGAACATACTCCTAAAAGAAAGGCAACATAAAATTGAGGACCAAGCCCTAGAACTAAGCGCTCAAAAAGAAGAACTTGAAATGGCATTTAACTCCCTGCATGAAACAAATACTCTTCTGGAAGAACGGCAACAACAAATTGAGGAACAATCAGCTGAATTAAAAGCCCAAACAGAGAAACTAAATGAAAAAAATAAGAAACTTAAAACTCTTAATGCAACAAAAGATAAAT
>CAZWGG010000346.1:4636-6136 GCA_964633305.1 uncultured Bacteroidales bacterium | reverse complement strand
AATGGATAGAAAATATGAAGTATGACAATATTAATAAATTTTATTATCGAGTATCCAATGATAGTAGTAGTATTCACCTCGATTTAAGAGTGAAGGATAAAATCACCCAAAACAAGATAATTTTAAACGGGTTAAATGTAGAAGTTGGTTTACAGGAAAAAAAAGCAAAGAAAATACTTGTTAAATATCCGCTAGGAAGAGATAAATACAGTAACATAAATTTCGCTGCAAGAAGAGAAGGTATGGGAAATGCACCTTTAATGAAAGGTCGGATAAGCCCTGAAAAGCTAAAATTAAAAGTAGCTTCTGAATTAAACAAGATTGAAGTAACCGAATTAAAAGACAAGAATAATCCGGTGATCTATGACAGAATATTTGATAAGGAATTCTTTCCGGATATTCAATTTGATTCAACAGGCAATACAACAAAAGAAGTTAAGTTAAGTCCATTCAATATTCAGAGCACCCTTTACATTAAACTGGAAAAATCGTTAACCCAGTTAAAAGAAGTAAAAATTACGACTGAAAAAGAGAGAATAGTAAGGGTTACCGAAGATATAAGTTCTGTAAAAATATCACCCCTGCTTATTTCAAAGTTACCAAACCTGGGTGAAGTTGATATTATGCGTTCGTTCCAACTTTTTCCCGGTGTCAGCGCCACGAATGAAACATCAGCAGGATTATATGTCAGGGGCGGTACCCCCGATCAGAACCTTATTTTATTTGATGGGATGACGATTTACCATGTCGATCATTTTTATGGCTTTTTTAGTGCATTTAATGCGAATACTACAGATGACATTGAACTGATTAAAGGTGGTTTTCCTGCAAAATACGGTGGCAGGATATCAAGCGTAATGGAAATTTCAGGAAAACCTGCTGATTTGGAGAAAATTAATGGTGGAGCTTCGGTAAGCCTTTTAAGTGTCAATACATACCTTGAAGTTCCGTTACCAAAACCTCATTTTGGGCAATAGAACCCAGTAAATAAGAAGCATGGATGCCTAATGAAATATTTATGTTTGCTTTTCAATCGCATAGGAAACTTAATTTTTTTTAAAATAATGAAAAAATTCAATATTTACTGTATACCAATATTACTTATTTTATCAATTCCGGGTTTTCTTGTATCATGCAACGACGATGATGACGATGAAGAAGAATTAAAAGGAAATTGGGTCGAATTATCTGACTTTGAAGGAGTAGCACGAAGCGATGAGGAAATAGATTTTTTTCTATTGCTTCCTATGTAGTCCCGAACAATCAAAACCCAGGTAACCCCTGAAAACAGTAGAAGAACTTGTCAGGAAGTTTTCTGCACACTGCAGAAATGCTCCTGAAGCTTTCAGCAGACTTTTCTCCGTTGCGGAGACCTTCCTGCAGGCTGCAGGAGACTTTTCTCCATTGCGGAAACCTTCCTGCAGGCTGCAGGAGACTTTTCTCCGTTGCGGAAACCTTCCTGCAGGCTGCAGGAGACTTTTCTCCATTGCGGAAACCTTC
>CAZWGG010000346.1:0-4536 GCA_964633305.1 uncultured Bacteroidales bacterium | reverse complement strand
GGAGACTTTTCTCCATTGCGGAAACCTTCCTGCAGGCTGCAGGAGACTTTTCTCCATTGCGGAAACCTTCCTGCAGGCTGCAGCAAGTTGACAAACAGGCTATTAAAGTCATTTTAATGATTTTTTTGTTTTATTCTCACCTGTCTAATAAGTAATTTTCAAATTACCAGATATCATTATTAATTTTTTATTATCTCTACTCTTTCTATTTGATAACATCAGAAAAATCTTTATGTTTACGATCTGATAATTTCCAAATTTTTTAAATAATAAAATATTATGGTCCCTCTAATTGTAGTTCTTGCGATTGTTTTCTTTTTTATTCTTTTGTTCATCTCTATTTATAACCGTCTTGTCCGATTACGTAACAACCGCGAACAGGCTTTCGCAGATATTGATGTACAACTGAAACAACGCCACGACCTTATTCCTCAACTGGTAAACGCAGTAAAGGGATATATGCAGCATGAAAAAGGTGTACTTACAGAGATCACCAATGCCCGCTCTAATGCTATGAAAGCTTCAACTATTGATGAGAAAATTTCGGCCGAAAACAGGCTTTCACAAGCTTTGCAAGGATTGAATATAACTGTTGAGGCATATCCTGATCTGAAGGCCAATCAAAACTTCATAAACCTTCAGGAAGAAATCTCGGATGTTGAAAACAAACTCGCGGCCTCACGCCGTTTCTTTAACTCTGCCACTAAAGAGCTGAACAATGCCGTGGAAGTATTTCCTGCTAATCTTGTTGCCGGCATGTTTGGTTTCAAACGGGAAAGTATGTTCGACCTGGGTACCGAGAATCGCGAAGCACTTGATAAAGCACCCGATATTAATTTTTAATGTGTTTATGATCAAATATCTTTATCGAAGATGAAATATATAGGGTTACAAACCCAAATATGGAATAATAATATAAAATCTATTATTCTGCTGATTTTATTCCCCCTGGTATTTTTAATACTTACGTGGATTTTTTTTTATTTTCTCAGCGAAGCTGAATACAGAACTGTTGCAGGTACCTTTTCTCAATTTATAGTTACCATACCCTGGATTACTATTATTGTTGCCATCTGGTTTGTTATTGCCTATTTCTCCCACTCGTACATGATTAACCGGGCTACAGGCTCCAGACCCCTGGGACGCAAGGAGAACAAGAGAGTGTACAATATTGTTGAAAACTTATGCATCTCGGCAGGCATGACCATGCCAAAAGTCAATATCATCGAGGACGATTCTTTGAATGCTTTTGCCAGCGGACTAAACAAAAAAAACTTTACTGTATCTTTATCGCGTGGCATCATTAACAAACTTGACGATGAGGAACTGGGAGCCGTTGTTGCCCATGAACTAACACACATCCGCAATAGAGATGTTCGCCTGCTTATTATTTCCATTGTCTTCGTTGGCATCTTTTCTTTTATATCCGAAACCATGATGCGATCTATGGTATATGGACGAGGGCGTGGTGGTAAGAAAGACGGTAAAGCACAGTTACTTATACTGGTATTAGCATTAATTGGCATGCTGCTGGCTACGCTGTTTCGTTTTGCCTTATCACGCAAACGCGAATACCTGGCAGATGCAGGTGCTGCCGAACTTACTAAAAATCCCCTTGCCCTGGCTACAGCCCTTGAGAAAGTATCACAAGATGCAACCATTGAAGCAGTAGAAAGAAAGGATGTAGCCCAGATGTTTATAGAAAACCCGCAATTAAAAAAGAAAAATGCCTTTTCACTTTTTGCTACACATCCTCCTATTGAGAAAAGAATTCAGATATTAAGACAATTCTGATAGACTTTTACAATTTATGCGCAATACCATAGCCACAATGTTGAAGAATAAGCTGTTGATTAAAAATAAATATTACGCAGCTATGGTGCCTTTATTTTATATCAATAAATACAAAACAACATAAAATAATGAATGAGGAAAAAATAGATAATTTATGGAAATGGTTTTTAAATAATGAAAAGGTAATTAGAGATTGTATTGAGAATGATTCTGTTTCTAAAAAGGAATATGTAGTCGAACACCTGGATAACCTGGTTCTTGACCTGGGTGTTTTTGCCTGGGAAATAAGCCCCGGAATAAATAAACCCTGGTCTTTTACAATTTCACCAAATGGAGATAAAGAACTGATAAAGAAAAGTAAAAAAATAATAGAAAGCGCCCCTGATCTCACCGATTGGGAATTTCATTACAGCAAACCTGCAAAGGATTGGAACCGTGAGTTCACTATCTTTGATAGCTTTATGACCAAACAAACAATAAACGCATCAGGCTGGAAATATGTTGCCATACAACAAAAAGACGGAATGATTGCATTACTACTTGAAGCTAAAAACATGGAACATATAGATAGTGAGACAGCATCAACAGCTGCCGACTTAGTTATATTAAACGAGATTGGAGAAGAAACAAAAATATATCATATTTGCACAATTGATATCGTTCATCAACTTGATGATGAACATGCCTCACGTAAAGCTGATATTAAACACTTAAAAAAACATATCGACGAGATTAAGAACAACTTCGGTTCATAATAGACATAGCCGAACATTGAGTAATTTTATTATTCTATAAACAATGAAAGTATTGAAGAAGCTGAGAAACTTACTGAAACCGACCCGGCCATACAAGCAGGAAGCCTTGAAATGGAGCTTAGAGAATGGTACGGCACAGCTGCTTTGATGGCTGTATATGATATACATAATACTATAGCAAAAAAAAATATTTCAGGAGATAAAGAATAAGTACCCTATTATAAATTTTATACGTATAAATGTATCCAATATCAGTCTGATAGTAACCAAATTCCATCCAATGAAGTAGTTCCAACTTTAACATCAAAGGTGAACTTATAAATAATTTGATAGCTATTCACTTTTATTTCCCATTTATTTTTATCAATTACTTTAGTAGATATATAATAACCGCAGATAGCTAAGCGGGTATAATATTTTGTCATCTGGTCCGAAGTCATATTTAAATAATCGGTTAGGATCATTGGAGTTATTTGTGATGAAACAGTGCTAGTGATCATTAACGGATCTGCCGAAAATAGTTTAATGTACTGCAGTGCACCATATTCCGGATCATTAAAAGATAAATCATTACTATTCTTCCTAAGTTTTTTATAAGGATACAGCAAAACAACAGACTCTTTAACCTTGGAAATAAACCCCGTGTCTATCATATGGTAATGTTCAGGATTATCCAAATCATCCCGTTGGTACTTCTCAAGCTGATTTTTCCTGTAATTAACAATTTTTGATGAATACGTATTCAGAAACGAATCAATTGAAGCTGTCATTTCCCGGGTAATCCGAAATTCATCTACATCATTTTTAACATACGAATACAGGCTAAAGCGAAATAATTCGTATTGCTTAAGGAAATCATTATCCTTACAACATACTCCTCGTATAAGGGTTACTATCAAAGTGGGAACAAGTACAATTCTGATCATCACACCAAATTTTGATTTAGAAAATAAAGATACGAAGTTATGAGAAAAGTTAATTAAGGTATTATCAATATCTTTGTTGGATGATTAGCAAAGAATAAATGTTGACTTACTAAGTAAATAAGCTACACAACAGTGGAAAAAGAAGTACAAATAATGAGGAAACAAATTTCAAATACAGCAACAATACAATTAAATGACTTTGTTGAGAAAGTATTTCCGCTATTCAGTCCGTTAGGAGAAAAGAAATGGGTTAATGGTTGGGATCCCTTATTCCTATACCCTAAGAGTGGTGAATTTAGCGAAAACTTAGTTTTTAAAACAAAATCGAGTAATACCATTGAAAAAGAGTTTAACTGGATATTGTCATATTTAAACCAAAAAGATTTTATTGTAGTTTATACGGTATTTACAGAAAACAGGGTTTGGACCATTAAAGTACAATGTGAAAAATATGGAAATAAAAAAACAAAAGCCAAAATACAATATACATTTACAGGTTTAAATGAAACCGGTGATAAAATAAATAAAGAGTCACTTGAAAAAATGTTTAACCAAAAATTAAAAAATTGGGAAGACGCAATAAATTATTTTCTTGAAACAGGAAAAATGTTAATATAAAACTGTAAGAAAATATGTTCATGTTGGAACAGTTGATTATAGATTATCCATGTATTTATATTGTCCTGAAATAGGTGATTATAGCAGAACAATAGCCGTTTGGTAATATTTTTATTGTCAGTTCTCTTTTTTAATAAATAATGCACGTAAAACAACACATCTTTCCCTTATTCATTCTTTTTAAGTTTTATTATAATTACTGCAACAAGCAAAAGTGCAACCGTTACTATGAAATATTTAAATAATTTGGTATAATCTCTCTCTTCTTTTATCTGCACGGTCTTATCCTTTTTAAGTTTCTCAACTGATAATAATTTCCCTTCAGGTAAACTTAGGTTACTAATATATTCAGACTGACTGGTTATATCATATATAGCCTTTTCTGCATTTAAATTTCCCACGTACAAATAAAGCGGTTTATATCCCTTGTTTTAAAAAATAAC
>CAZWGG010000345.1:0-6147 GCA_964633305.1 uncultured Bacteroidales bacterium | reverse complement strand
TACCCGATACATGGGAGGATATAAAGTTTATTGATGGTTTTCCGGGGAAATATGTCGTATTGGCAAGAAAAGGCAATAACAAATGGTTTGTTGCCGGAATAAATGGATTGGATAATGAGATAAGTCTTGAACTTGATTTTTCTGAATTACCTGGCTTAAAAAAGGCTTTAGTAATAACCGATGGAGAAACCAACAGGAGTTTTACGAGCTATGATGCTATTATTGAAAACAACAAGTATAATATAAAAATAAAACCTCATGGAGGTTTTGTGATGCTGAGTGAATGATATTAGTTTAGTAACTTGCTGGTGAGTTTTAAAAAGTAACAATAATGTAGATGAAAAAAGTAAACAGTATTCAGTAATCGGTATTTGGTTGATGAGCTATAAAGAAAGAAAATACCGTGGAATAACAGATTGTGGACTGTGAACTATAAAATTAAATAATAGACTAATGGCTTTAAACTTTCCGGCCCTTAAAATAAATAAGCCCCCACAACTTATTATTGCGGGGGCGTTTGTAATCAAGGCATACTACATTTCAATGCAAACCTGTAATGTTTGGAATAAAATTCACCCTTACTAACAATTATTTAACAGTTATTCTAACAATACATTTAACCCAAAATATACTCTTCTGCCCGGATAAGCGGGTAAAGAAACTGAACCTTCTCCAGTCGACAAAAAGATTTCATTACCCAGTACATTGTCAATATTTAAAAATAGTGATATTGCAGGTTTAAATTGCATGTTAAATATTTTGTTTAAAACAAAGTTTGTATGCAGTTGCATAAGGTTATATGCTCCCTGTCCGGGATTACCTTTAGTATCTTTAAATTTACCATCCAAATACCCCTGGTATATGTTAAACAAACTAGCAGTTACCCCTTTATCTTCATCCATAAAACTTATTCCTGCTTTTATTCCCAGGTTTGACAGGGGCATTACGTTTTTAACAGAATCTCTTTTGTTACTTTGATAAAGTACTGAACCATTAACATATATTTTATTATTTATATAATATTTTCCCTCAAATTCACCTCCAATAAATTCATATTTACCCGGCAGGTTGACATAATTGCTTACAAATGTTGCGAAATTAAAAACATAGCTTATAATACCTGTTTGTTGGCTGTAAAAAAAGTTAGCCCCTAATTGTGCCTGTCCGGCCTGGTAACTCAATCCAACATCAATGGTTTTTACTTTTTCAGGTTTTAAGTCTTCATTGCCATATATATATCCCACATTTGCTATGTACAATTCGTTAACACTTGGCGCCCTGAATGCTTCGCTGTATAATACTTTAAGACTTAATTTTTTTAATGGGTACCAGACTATCCCTCCACGCGGGGTAACACTCAGGTCTAAATCACCTACCTTATTTAACTGCATACCGCCTATTAATTTAAAGCCCTCAAATAACTTATAATCTGCCTGTGCATAAAACCCGTAAGTCTCTAACTTACCATCACATACAAAAATACCAGTATCTATGGTTAATTGTTCTACGGTACCATACGAACTGCTATACAATCCACCTGCAACTATATTAAGTTTTTCACCCACTTTAAGAAAATTGGTCCATTCGGCAACAACATTATTGCATTTTCGTTCTATAAAATTTTCTACAAACATTTCCGAATGGGTATAGGTAACATTAAAATCCATGTTCCAGTTTTCATTTGCTCGTAAGCTGTACCCCAAATTATGAAAATTTTTCCTCTGCCTAACAATTTGTTGAATTGCTATTCCTCCTGTATTCCATTCATTATATGCAGACATTAGGTTAAGTCCTTTAAAGTTTAAGCCTAGATAACCTGCGCCGCCTTTATCTGCAAGATGCAATGTGTAGGATGTATCTGCAGGGTTAAATATCCCTTTAGTAGTATGATACAAGGGATCGAATTCAGCTTTTTTCAAATATCTTCCTCCAACTATAATACCTAAATCGCCAATTTTGACAGTGCCACTTCCATTGCCGCCATAGCCGCCTTCAGTACCAATAAGACCGGATAAAGAAACCTTGTTTTTGTCTGCTTTTTCAGTAATAATATTTATAACACCCGAAAAAGCATCTGAACCGTATAATACCGATCCGGGGCCTTTTATCACTTCAATTCTTTCTATAATATTAACCGGAAAGGTTTCAAATATATCACTGCTTATCCCCGATTCCTGTACTTCTCTCACCGGCCGGCCATTTATTAATATCAGCACGTGGGCCGAGTTTAATTTAATTTGGTCGCCCCGAACAGCCATCGTAGTCCGGTTAGTCCAGGATGTGGTATGCCTTATTAGGCCAGGTACACGATTAAGAACGTCTGTTAATGTAGTTCCCCCGTACCGTTTCAGTTCATCTTTTGTAAGCACTGTAATAATTCCCGGTGCATCCGATTGTTTTTCGGCCGATTTGGAAGCTGTTGTAACCTCCATATTCAGAAGGTCTTCCAGTGATATTTCAAAACTTTCTTCCATCCCGGTTTTACTCATTTTCATATCTATTTTGTTATAGATACCTATTGTAGCGCTTGTCTCTCCCATATCAGGGTGGCTGAACAATAGCGTAATTGCCGACTCAGGAACATCTTTAAGCACGTAATGTCCATTTTCATCGGTTGTAGCGGACAAATCAGAATCCTTTACTTTTACTTCGACATTGGCAATAGGTTTGCCATTGTCATCAGTAACAACACCTTCCAGTGTTCGTTGTTGAGCATTAGCAGAAATGACAACAAAATAAAACAATATCAATGCGTTGACTACAATTTTAAACTTTCTCATAATAAAAATTTTAATTTTAAATTTTCTAAGTTTTAAATTACTGATTATTCATGATTTAGACTAGTTGTATAGGATGATTTAGGTCATTACCTTTAGGTGATATCCATCACTTATTTTTTTGTCTATTGCCTTATAATCAAGAGATATTATGAAACAGGCCAGGGTATATGTTAATTTATAAATAACAAATAAAATCTTTCTTAAAATGAAATGCCCCCTAAATTTGTTATTCCGGGGGCATTTGATGTAATTGAGGCACACTGCGCTTTTTCATTTACAATTTTTTATCTTTTTTATAACCAAATTATTTTATCCTTAAATCAAATTTAAATTACCTATAATCCTTGATTAAAACTAGAGATAAATGATGATTCGGATCATATAATATTAATGATATTGATCACTTCTCTATATTGACAGATCAATTATCTTTGATGTAATTTATTTTATTTTTGTAATAGTCAAATAAATTGAATATGTAAACATGCGAAAAAGTTTTATCTATTTCTTGGCATTATGTACTGTTTCTTGGCAAAATCCTACGAGCGAAGAAAATGAATTATCACAAAAAGTTGAAAAATCATTAAATAATGCTGTAAAGCAGTATAAACTAATGAATAAAACGTTACCCGATTCATTACTGCCCCGGTCAGTCAATCCCGATGGTTCTTTACGCATGAGTAAATCATATTGGTGGACAAGTGGATTTTTCCCGGGAAGCCTTTGGTATTTATTTGAATATTCAAAAGACCCGGAAATTGAAAAAATGGCTTTTTTCCATACCATGGCCGTGGAAAAAGAAAAATGGAACCACAATGATCATGACATAGGTTTTAAAATATTTTGCAGTTTTGGCAATGGACTAAGAATTACTCATGACTCAAGCTTTATACCAGTAATTCTTACTGCTGCAAATACGTTGACAACCAGGTTTAATCCTGTTGTAGGATGTATCAGGTCATGGGGTTCAAGAGGTGATACTTCAGGATTTAAAGTAATTGTCGATAACATGATGAACCTGGAATTGCTTTTTTGGGCAACAAAGCAAACAGGTGATTCATTGTATTACAAAATTGCTGTGTCTCATGCCGATAAAACTTTGTTGAACCATTACAGGCCCGATGGAAGCAGTTACCATCTTGTATCTTATGATCCGAAAACCGGTGATATTCAATACAAAAAAACGGTACAGGGTTATGCTGATGAATCGGCCTGGGCAAGGGGACAGGCATGGGGATTATATGGATACACTATGAGTTACAGGGAAACGGGTTTAAAACGTTATCTTACCCATGCACAAAAAATAGCAAATTTTCTTTTGCTTCATCCTAATTTGCCTGATGATAATGTTCCTTTTTGGGATTTTAATGCTCCTGACATACCAAATGCCAAAAGAGATGCTTCTTCAGCAGCAATTATTGCTTCAGCTTTGTTTGGGCTTAGTGAAGTTGCACAAGATACATTAAAATCATTCTACCTTGAGAATGCAAAAAAAATACTTCTTAGCCTAAGCAATCTGCCATATCGGTCTGAATTAGGTGAGAATAACAATTTCTTACTCAAGCATAGTGTTGGAAATATGCCTGAAAATGGGGAAGTTGATGTTCCGCTGAGTTATGCAGATTATTATTATATTGAAGCTATGATGAGGTATCTTCAATCAAAGTAAAACATATAGAGGCTTTTGTTCGCAGGTATAACTGAGAAATATATCAAAAAAAACTTTCGTAAATTAAAAAAAAGGGATGAATATGCTGACAAGTATCAAAAAAAATTATATTATTGCCTTTGATTTAACTTAGAGTTGTTTTCATTTTTCCTAACTCATCTTTCATGCTTGATTTACAAGATAAGAGACTTGTAACCCTACTAAAAGCAAATGATATAACAGCATTTGAAAAACTTTTTTTAAAGTATAACAAAAGGTTATACGTGTATTGTTTTAAAATGATCAGTAACAGGTTTGAGGCGGAAGAGATTACACAGGATACCTTTATTAAGGTATGGGAAGCCAGGCAAAATATTGATGAAAACCGTTCTTTTAGTGGGTATATATTTAAAATAGCACACAATAAACTGTTTAATCTTATTCGAAAGAAAATTAATGAAAGGTATTATAAGGAATACCTTGAAGAGTATGCAGAAACAATAGAAAAATCAACAGAAGCGTATATTAATTTTAAAGAACTTGAAAACTTACTTGATGAGTTAACCGATAAGTTACCTGAACGAAGAAAAAGAATTTTCCTGCTCAGCAGGAATGATGGATTAACCTATAAAGAAATAGCCAGAAAATTGAATATCTCAGAAAATACTGTTGATACCCAGATACGAAAAGTATTGGACTTTTTCAGGCAGGTTCTTAGGGAAAAATTTCTTACAGTTATTCGAACATTTATCCTTATCTTTTTTTAATTTTTTTATTTAGCCTTTCACATTTAAAATCATCATTTTATAAAAATTCATATACAAGATGATAAAATTTTTTTTGCCGTACCTATCACGGAAACATATTTTTTAAGTGTATTTTAATTAAAAGGATGTTTTTACTTGCATGAAGAGAAAGAATATTAAACATTTATTGGATAAATTTATTTCGGATTCACTAACACGTGAAGAGTTAGACTTTTTATACCATCTGATCAATAATGATTTGCATGAAGAAGAAGTAAAAGCCTGGTTTTATAAACACTGGGATGAAATTCCTTTAAAAAGGCCAGATAGTAAATCATTTGAGCTTTATGAAAAGATAAAAAAAGAAATTAATTTGCCTTTAACAAATGTAAGTGTGTCTCTCTCTCATAATAAAAATCATTTTCATACTAAAAGAAGGTTTTTATTAACAGCATTAAAATTTGCTGCTGTATTCATAATTGGTTTTTTTGGGGCGTATTTTTTTATTAAGCAATTTAATCCTGAAGAATTAGTATCTAAAAAAGTTGTATATAATGAGTTAAATATTCCTATTGGGTCAAAATCAAAAATAACACTTTCAGATGGATCCCAAATATGGCTTAATGCAGGTAGTACACTGAAATACCCAAGTGAATTTTCGGATAATAAACGTGAAATATTCCTGGAAGGAGAAGCTTTTTTCGATGTTTCAAAAGAGACGAACAGGCCATTTATTTTGAGGACATCCGAGATTAATATTCGGGTAATGGGAACTAAATTTAATGTTAAATCTTATCCTGAAGACAATATTGTTGAAGCTACACTTGTTTCAGGATTAATAGAAATAGAGACTTCACAAATAGGAAAAACACAAAAACAATTTATTAAGCTTGAACCAAATCAAAAAGCTACATTTTCAAAAAGCGAAAGGAGATTATCATTGCTTTCAAACACATCTCCAAAAAAATTGAAA